>NZ_JBFTNT010000066.1:0-18338 GCF_056397585.1 Pedobacter sp. 05L430
GCTGAATTGTCAGCATACAATACTTCAGAAAACAAAAGTGTAATTAAAATTCAGTCCATTGATGGTCCAGAATATTTTGAATTCGAAAGCAAGGAGGAAATAGAAAATTTAATCAAGGTTCTCAGAGAATTAAAACAAACCTTCACCAAATAAAAATACCATTATGGCACAACCTGAAAAAAATAATGTGGATTATTTTCCCTTTTTATGCAAAGAGGGTAAAGCCATAAATTACATAGAAAATCGTTACGGAAACGATGGATACTCTACTTGGATTAAATTATTGAGGGAGATTGCTGTAACTGATTTTCACTATCTTAACCTATCAGATGAAATCCAATTTATGTTTTTATCTTCTAAGTGTAGGGTCGACGAAAATATGCTTGATAATATTATAAGCGACCTCTGTAAACTTGGTGAATTTGATAAAGAGTTATGGCAAGATTATAAAATTGTTTGGTCAGAAAAGTTTATTTATTTCATCCAGGAAGCTTACAAAAGGAGAACTAACAAGTGCTTGGATAAAACTTTATTATGTAAACATTTAAACATTACATGTAATCATTTACAAAGTAATAGTAAGTATTTACTAAGTAAAAGTGATAAACCGAGAACAGTTACCCCTAAAGAAAATAAAACAAAAGAAAATAAAACAAAAGAAGTAGAGAAAAAGAGTTTCGCTCCACCAATAATTGATGAAGTTTTTCAATTTTTTGTGTCAAAATCTTTGGAAACGTTATGGACTGAATCTGAATGCAATGATCAATCTTTACGATTCATAAATTTTTATGAATCTAAAAATTGGATGGTTGGCAAAAACAAGATGACTAAGTGGAAAAATGCTGCATCTGGATGGATTTCAAGAGATAAGGAGGTTAGACAAGGCATAAAACCTTTTGTAAATAAAGGAGCAATAGACCAAAGCAAAAATGTAAACCTATTCAAATGAAACTAACCATAAACGACTACAGGGACTCGGTAATGCACCACTACGAGACCGGAATACAGCGAGGCATAAACACCGGATTTAGAAACTTGGATGAATTATTAAGTTTCAAGCTCGGATACTCAACTTTCTATTTGGGATTTGCAGGTGCTGGTAAGACAGAGTTTCATATGGAAATGATGTTCAACCAAACACAGAGCTTTGGATGGAAGCATGGTTTCTTGTCTGGCGAAATTGGAAACATGGAGGACGTGATTGCGGAGCTTATTAGTAAATTCCTAAAGAAGCCATTTTTTAAATCAAACCCTAATGCTCCTACAGAGAAAGAAGTTCACGGAGCCATGAATTGGTTGAGTGAATATTTCTTCCCAATAAATGCCGATGACACTGATCATGACATTGAAAGCTTCTATAAATATTGGAAATCACTGGAGAAGCAATTAGGCATAAAACTAAATACAACTTCACTGGATCCGTTTAACGATTTAGAAGAGGATCTTGTAAAATATGGGGGCAGAGAGGATAAATATCTTGCTTGGGCATTGAAACGTGTAAGGCAAGAAGCTAAGAATAATAATTGGCACAATAACATCGTAACTCATGCAAAGGACCTGCCACCAATTGTTTTAAAAGATGTTACTGGACAGGAAGTATACTGTACTGCGGTACCGACACTAAACAGTTTTGCCGGAGGTGCAGTATGGGGGCGTAGGGCATTTAATGTTGTTGGGGTTTGGAGACCAGAACATAACCGGGTTAATGGAAAGGTTGATTTAACATTAAATCCATCATCAGGATTGCCATTTGCAGAAAACGAAGCTATTATCAAAATACTAAAGGCAAAACCAAAAGGCACGGCTAAGAAGGGATCAGTGTCAGTATACTTTGATTGGAAAAAAAACAGGTACTATGAGAAAGTTAATGGTAAGGATTCTTATGCTTTTGAACATGAAATTGTTCCTGAACCTATTTCAACAGCAATGACGCCAAGTGCCCAATTTGAAATAAACCAAGACATAGTAAATAATTTATATGAAAAAGATGATACCCCTTTTTAACCATGGAAAGCAAAGAATATTATAAAGCAATAGCTGAAGCCAGGGAATTTACCATTGACACTATTTTAAAGCCCTCGATGGAGATACTTTCTGCTAGAGGTGTGGTGTTGTCAATGATTGGTGAACTTACTTCCTACGGCATTAAAAATGGTCAAAATGAAAAGTACTTCGAAAGCATGAAACGTTTATTGCTTCTTGATGAATTTCTGGATAGCTGCAATAAAGTGAATGATCATAACTACCAGTTAAGATGGCTATTGAATAATTCAATCCACCAACGGAATAAGCAACAGGTCGAAATAGAAACACTAAAAAAACAATTGGAATCCATAAATAAAGCATTTAACGCAGGAGAATAGATTATGAGTATTGTAAAAATAAAAGACATCAGGGATCAGGTAGATTACCTAAGAGAAAACGGTACAAGGAACCAAAACGTTTTCCAATCCGAAATGGAGCAAGCACACTATAACCAACTTGATATGAAAAAGAAAACCAAAAAAATATCAGCGCTGCAAGTTTTATCTGAAATGGATAAGTTGACCAGGGAGCATAAGTCCCCATCAATACCTACAAAATATGTGATTGGAACTAAACACACTGATCGTACTGCAAACGGTTTGACTAAAGCTATAATTCAGTTTATCAACTTATCCGGAGGAGCTGCCGAAAGGATCAATAATTTAGGACGTATGGTTKACCGGACCAAAGTTGTAACCAACAGCATTGGCCAGCACATGCGTATTGGTTCAGTAGAATGGCAGAAAGGGACTGGAACAAAAGGAACTGCCGATATTTCTGCAACGGTAGCCAGCCTATCGGTAAAAATTGAAGTTAAAATCGGTAGGGATAAGCAATCAAATGATCAGAAGAAGTATGAGGAACATATAACCGAAGCAGGAGGGGTATACATCATCGCAACTGAGTTCGCAGCTTTTGTCCGATGGTATGTTTCTAAGTTTGGAAGGTCTGAGGTGTTTAACAAAGCATTGGAAAGGCTTGTGGCATGAATCCTGTACTCAATTCGAGAGGAGAATACTTGTGTTCATCTTTTACTGGATCTACCGGTACATGGGAGCTAATAGGGTCGGAGAGTACACTTGACAGTGAGTATAGCAGAATTCCTGTGCCATKGCCAATGACGAGCATCGGAACAACGTTGGACACGTTCATCAACAGAGCAACAGGAAAATACAAAACAATGGAGAGGAGAGAAGTTTATCAAGCTCAGAATGATAAAAAAATTTGGTGCTAATTATGCATTAACTAATATTTGGAATAATGGAATATTGTAACTACTTTTGTTTTAAACACCCACTAAGTGGGGTTAATAATCAATAGGAGGTAGCATGTTATCAAAAGCTGAGATATTAGGGCGCGTAATTTCGCAAACCAATCCTGAAATGGCACAGGAGATTATTAGCCAGTTCAAAAGGACTTTGGTTAATCCAAAGTATGTTGAGAAAATCTATGAATCAGTACTTGATGCATTCACAGAGGAGGATTTTGAAACTCGGAAATTAATATTTATCAGTTGTGTATATCAACTTTATCAACCGCTATCATACCTAAGACGTAAAGAAGATGCAAAAGCTTCCGGTAAATTACCAGCAGGAGTTCGTGATGAGATGCAAAGAGTTTTAGGTGTTAATAATCCTGAGACCATCAACGCATTAAAAGTCTATACTGAAAGTCCTATGCTTCCAAATAGCAATGGAGTCATTCGTCCATTCAAGTTGAAAGTTATGAGTGTTGTGGATAGGTTTAAGGTTTTTAGTATTCACCCTGAGGATACACAATTTAATTTATTTGCGTGATGGAGCCACCTGTAACCATTCTAGTTCCTGAGGTTAAGTTAACAGCGAAAGAAGTTAAGTTCTGCCATGAATACATTAAAGATTTTAACGCTTCAAGGTCGGCAAGAGATTCTGGTTACTCAAAGAACACCTGTGCTGAGATAGGATACGAGAACCTCAGAAAACCTCATATCAAAAAATATATCGATAATTTACTGGAAGAAGCAGGAGCAAGTGAGGGAGAAATTAAAAAACGCTTCACAAACATTGCCAGAACTGATATGAAGGACTATTTGGTTAAAAAGAAAGTTCCTTACACTCCTCAGGTAATAATGCCTTTAAAAGAGGTTATTAAGCGTAGAAATGATTGGGTGATCCGTGAGGAGATCTTTTGTGATAGAATGGGATACACTGGAGAAGAGTTCGATAAATTCCAAGCTGAACTAAATATTACCAGGTCACAAATTGTTAGACTTGAGATTGAACTTGAACAGAATCCAAATGCATATCGAGTTGTTGATGGTGAAACCGAGATGGTAGAAGTCGCTGAACTAGATTTGGTTAAAGTTGTTGATGATAAAGAGTGTGGAATTATTAAGTCAATTAAACATACCAGAGATGGTATTTCGATTGAGCCTTACAGTGCAGATGCTGCTTTAACTACCCTTGCTAAGTTTAAAGGCATGCTTGTTGAAAAATCTGAGCTTGACCTTAAGGGAGAACTGAATACAACAGTGAAAATAGGATATGGTGGAAACAAGGCAGATTAAATTTGATTTTAATCCTGACATATTCAACAATCTATACTGGCATCTTCGCGATGCCTTTTTAAACCCCTTAATTCGTTTCATTTGGTGTTATGGTGGCTCATCTGCCAGTAAGACTTACAGCGTCGTGCAGCTCATTATTATTTCCATGATGGAGAATGAAGATGAGAACACAATGGTATTGCGTAAGTATGCGGTTGACATTAAAGACTCTATCTATTCAGATTTTACAGGGATCATTAAAGGTTGGGGCCTTGAAGATTATTTTGTCATCCAGCAGAATTATATCATGTGTAAGCTTACCGGCTCATACGTTAGATTCAGAGGCCTAGATGATAGCGAGAAGATTAAAGGGCTTGCAAACTTTAAACGGGTAGTCTTGGAAGAGATCAGCCAGTTTGATGAGAACGACTTGAAACAGATCCGTAAGCGTTTGCGCGGTAAGGCTAATCAGCAGATCATTGGCATATTCAACCCGGTTAGCGAAGAGCATTGGATTAAAACTAAGGTGTTTGATTTGGAGGAATTGACAGAAGTTGAATCAAACATTGCCGGGATGTGGGTTAATGAGAAAGGCAACCTGGTTGTATTCAAAACAAATTATCTAGATAACATTTTTATTGTCGGGAAGTGGTCTGTAAATGCCGCAGGTCAGCTAGTTCAATCAGGCGGTTTTGTTGATCAGCATACCATAGATGACTTTGAAAAGGACAAAGTAACCGATTTTGAATATTACCGAATTTATGGACTTGGTGATTGGGGTAAGATCAGGACCGGTGGTGAGTTCTGGAAGAAATTCAAGTACGCTGATCATGTGAATAATATTAAATGGGATAGGTCTTTGCCTATTTGGATGTCATGGGATGAGAACGTAAATCCATACCTGACATGTACTTTGTGGCAGATAAAAGGAAAACACCTGCAACAGATCGATGAGATATGTTTGGAGGATCCACGCAATAGAGTCAAGGATTTATGCCAGGAGTTTGCTAAACGTTATCCATTAGGAGAGGTTGCCGGTTTATTCGTAGGAGGAGATAGGACTTCCATTAAAGAAGATGTAAAGCTTGAGAAGGGTGAGAACTTCTTCACTAAGATATTGGAATATTTGAAAGAATACAGGCCGATATTGAAGATTCAAAGTAAGAATCCATCGGTTGTTCAGTCTGGCGGCTTCATCAATGAGATATATGAGGGCAATGGTAAGTCTGGTATAACCATTGGCATTCACGAGAGCTGCAAGAAATCAATTTTTGACTACCAGTATGCATTGGAAGATAGTGACGGAACGATTAAAAAGACCAAAAAGAAAAATAAGGTAACTGGAGTTACTTATGAAGAGTTTGGGCATTGTAGCGATACTAAAAGGTACATCGCAACCACTGCATTTGATAGTGAATACTTGATGTATTGTGGTGGTAGGAAAGGACTCGGGATTAAAGCTTTGAGCTTTTAGTTATGATAACCTTGCTTTTTGTGTGGAAAACTTGCATAATTAATTATATGTAACATTCCAGTTACAATCCGTATCTTTAGGTATGTTTCATATTTAAAATAAAATATCATGCAAGAAAATTTACAAGAAAACGAGTATCTATTTTCGATTGATCGTGCAGTCGAAAAAATGATCCAAATTGAGTCAATGGTTGAGATGTCTCTAAAAAACCAAAGTAGAATAATAGCTAAACTTGAGGGTTTAGATTATGAAGAAGTTAAAACTAAGGTTTTTGAAGATCAAAAGGCGATTGAGAACAAGATTTTCGATTACTTAAGAAAAGCGTAACTAATATTAAACTACGCACGTAAGCCTACCTACTAAATACCCTGCAATCTGTGGGGTATTTTTGTGTGTGCCCACAAGGGTAGTACACGAATGGAACAACTGGAACTCGATGAACTTATTAAAGATCCTAAAAAACTTGTAGACAAGGTTAAAGCCTTAGCTCCTGAGATTTCGGATGCAGCATTAAACTTCGAACCAGAAAACCATAAAGTTACCAAAACTGACAACAGGCCAATGCGCCCTGTTGAAGTTCCGACTGGTCTTGATGACGCACAAGGCAATCCATTATACCGTACTGAATACCGAGACATTCACCGTATCCCTTCTGCTACTGAAAAAGTTATTGTGGATTGGAGTGTAAATCTATCACTTGGTGGAGGAGTTACTATTGATTGTAATCCACAAACCGATGTAGAGAAGAAGATGCTTGCGATGATTGAGCGCACGTATGATGATAACAAAATGGATTATCAACGTATGGAGATTGAGCGTTTGCGTTTGATCTATCTTCAAGTGTTGGTAGTCTGGTATGCTGTTGATGCAGAAGAAGGATTCTGGGGTGATCTTGCTGCTCCTGGTAGTAAGCAGATCAAATGGCGTTGTGCGATATTCAGCGCTGAAGATGGTAATACCATTGTTCCAATCCGTAACCAGTATAAAGACATGATCGCTTGCGCCCGAATCTACACCGTTAAGGTTGATGATAAGGATGTGGAGAAAATGGATCTGTTGCTATCTGGAAAAGTAATAACTTATGTTCAGGGGGCGCAAGGATGGATTGAAGAGGTTAGTTTTGATACTAAGGTTGATAAAGCATTGTACATCCTTCACGAAGCAAAGCGTAGGATCTATCAGGATGTGGAGCCTAAGTTGGAGCGAAGAGAGGAAATCGACTCAGATACGGCAGACGAAAATAAAATGTCAGCATTCCCTATTCTTGTTGGTACTGGCACTATCGTAGCTGCTAAAGGTGGTGAGAATGCCAATACTCGTAAAACATTCCAGTTAGAAGGTCAAGGGGCAGACCTTAAGTATGTAGAGACTAAAGGAGGTCAGGAAGCTGCCAATAAAGAACGTGAGAATATCTTGCGTGACATTTACATGGAAACCAATACCCCATCCGTATCTTTTGATAGCGCCTCCTTTACTGGAAATATGCCAGGGGTAAGCATTGAGCTGATGTTCTTACCATCTACCAACCAGGCTAAAGCTAATCAGAAAGGGCCAATCGGTATGGCTGAGCAGCGTCAACTAAATCTACTTAAGGCTTGTTTAGCAACCAGCAATACGACCGTTAAGGACGCTGTTGCATTACCAATGAAACCTGCGTTTAAAATTGACTTACCACGAAATAAAACTGAAGAGATTACCAATGTAGTTTCAATGTATGGAGCAGGATTGATGTCACGTGAAACCGCGATACGTAAGCTTGATTTTGTAGAGAACATTGCAGAGGAGATTGATAAAATCGTTGCCGATATAAAAGCAGCAGCCCCTGCAATAGTTCCGCCAGTCGCATAAACCAACCCCCTCATCAAGGGTTAAACATAGCCGCAAGGCGTAAATACAATCAAAATGAAAAGAAACAGACTATCAATGTTGGGCGCAGGTTTTGCTTTGGCTCTTGCCGGGTTAATGGGATCTGCCCAAGCAACCGCGCCATTAACACAGGGCACCACTCAGAATGAATTGAAAGGTACGCCTGCAACAGGTAAGGAAGCCCAAGAACGCAAAGTCCATTCGGTAGGAKGGTTAGATCTAATTCAACGCGGTGAGTATGGCATGTCGCCAATGCAATATGGAATGATGTATGGTCATGGGAATAAGAAAGGTCATACTAATTTGAACAGGTGTTCTCACAATGCTAAGTTGAAACGTAGAGCGTAATGCTAATCATCCACGTAACCACATTTCTTAGCTGTATGCTCTTATTCACACTAAGGGCATACAGCGAACAGTATGGGTTGATTGGGACCATATCACCTATTTTGTTCTACATCGTCTTTGCTGTTGTTTGGGGGTTTATCACTTACCCATCTTAAATACCCATTTGTATTTGTTGCCATTTTTTTCCATCTCATATATTCTACCAGTTTCGCGATTCATCATTACTGGATTGTATGTATTATCTCGATCATCATTATCGAATATTCTCATAGGAATTATTTCAAAACTTGAATGGTGGCTATTTACTTTGTTAAGTTGGAATCCTACATAGCACAGTGAAATAAGTATACCACCTAAAAGGATATTAGTAATGTTTGCTTTCATGCCGTTTAATTTAGATCGAATGAAGGTCGTAAAAATAAATTCAAGTTTTATGAATTATGCATTAACTAATATTGGGAATATTCATTTATTGTTTTTACCTTAGTGTTATCAAAAGGAGAAAAGGCTATAAGCCTTTCTTTTTTGGTTAAGAATATGCATTAGCTAATAATTGGAATAACTCAATTTCAAGTCCTGTGAGTGGGTGATCCACGAAGGGCAGGCAAAGCATAAAAAACAGAGAGCAGAGGCAGGACATATAGGGGCCTGCAGGAAGTAGCAAATATAAGCTACTAGACATGTTTAAGAGCCCCGATGAGAACGTAGTCGGGGCTAATGGTAAAGCCCTTGTGAAGGATTGGCTTCGGGATGATGACCTGGTGTACAATGAAGCAAGGCAGATATTGCCCAATAGGGGTTGGTTTAGGTTGATTTAGCGTAGGTGTGGTGCCTACGCTTATTTTATTGACACTTTAAAATTTATTATATGGAATTATTTGATCTTTTCGGGAACAAATCGCAGTCTGTCTCTTCTGGAGCGATAATTTCAGAATGCAAAAAATACAGGTATCGATTATGGCGTATTTGGGATCAAACGAAACCAGCAGTGCTTTTCATAATGCATAACCCGTCAAAAGCCGATGAAGTTAATTCAGATCCAACAATGACCAGATGTGTGAACTTCGCTAAATCATGGGGGTTCGGTGGTATTTGGATTGGTAATCTTTCTCCTTACCGCGCAACAAATCCTGATGACTTGAAATGTTTAGCGCCTGATGAGTTGCAGCCTAAGGAAAATCAGAATCATGTAAAAGAGATGATGAGTATTTGTTCAATGCATATTCTGGCATATGGCAATCCATCTAGAGCCATGTTAAAGCCAGACCTTACAAAGTATGATTGGCATTATCTGAAACTTACAAAGCAAGGTAATCCGTATCACCCATTATATCTGAAAAGCACACTTAAACCTTTAAAATTCACAACAAATTAAACATTAATAGACACTTAAAAAACAAAATTATATGAAGTTTGGAATGAGAAACATGTTAGGGTTGGGCTTTATTGCTGCCCTTGCAGGATTAGCAGGTAAAAGTAAAGAGCAATCAGCTGTTGAGGCATCTGCTCCATTTGGAACAGCGAGGATTGCTTTTGGTAGTCCAGTTTGGTTTGGCAAATCTCAAAAGCAACGTAGGACGAACCGGTTGAAGTTCTCTAAGAATGCTAAGTTAAAACGTGGGAGGGGGTAACATGACCATCTTCCGCACAATCACACTAACAATCATCGTCGCTCTGGTCATCTACGCAATGGTAGCAGGCGATTTTAAAGGATTTAATAATACTTATTTAGGATGAAAAAACACGAACTACTCGAAAAAGCAATGCGGGATTATCCTGCTGGGACTGTTGCACGGTTTGGAGGCAAAGCGCCTGACCACACAAGCAATGGAAAGTTTCAAATAACCGACCTAAATCATAACGGAGATATTCAGGTTATGTCGGACAATGGTAGCGATTGTTTCTATGCTGATGGCGAATGGGCTATACCCGTAAAAGACTCCATCCTATCCGAAAAGTGCGCAATACAGGTTAACAATGAACGTGAGTTTAAGTTGTTGATGGAGCATAGAGCCTACCACGGTTGGGATGTGTTCAATATACAAGATGGAGATGCTAAAGCTCCTAATCCTATTATTGTTAGGCATACTAAAAAACCGGTATTTCTTGAGGAAGGATGTGATAAGGGTTTCGGAACTGAAGGCTATAAAATCATCCCCTTCCAAGACTTCGCAGCAGAGGCTGGGATTGAAGTACCTGTGTTTGCAATGACCAGTGAGGATAATGTGCCGCTTTATGTTGGGGATAAATACAGCCATGCATATTATTCTGATGTATCTGCCAAATGGATGCTTGGTATCAGTAATAGCGTATTTAGTAATGACAGCAAAGCAGTGTCAACTCCAGATCAAGTTAAAGCCTTCTCCACCAAAGAAGCAGCCGAGAAATGGATTGAGCAGACGAATATACCTCAACAAATTCGCATTGAGGGCGATGGTGGTTATGCTATCGTAACCAAAGATAAATTAACACTTCATTCTACTGGTAAATACGGGCCTCGACAAGGTGTATTTATTGATAAGGAAGATTTAGTTAAAGTGTTTGAAGCCTATCAATCATTGACTTCATGCTAACCATCCTATTCACCATCCTGATAGGTGTTGGGATGGATTTATACACCAGGTACTTGAATAAAAACAAATCGAAATGAAAATCAAACCAACAATCGGGTACGTCCTGATAATACTTATTGCAGTGGGATGCTTATGGGTTGTATGCCAATCACCTTGGTGGTTACTAGCGGCTTCAGTAGCGTTTGGTATACTTGGCGTAGGACTACTATCATTATTTGCCTGGCTATTTAAAAAAGAGGAATCATGAAGGAGCCATGCTGCAACCCTAAAGTTAGGGAGGAATTAATGAAGTCAGACCCGACTTTAACACATGTTTACTTTGATCTATCAAACATTGGTAGACTTGACGGTAAAGGATCAACTAAAACTGGACAGAAAATAGAAGTTGGTTATAATCACACCATGAAGTCTGGTGAAGTGCGCGAAAAGACAAGAAATACATTTATTACTCACAATTATTGCCCTTTCTGTGGCAAGAAATATAAATAAGATTCATATGAACAACACAATCATTTTAGAAAGAGAGAATAAAAATCTAAGAGAACACCTGCAAGACGCAGTAATGTTAGCTGGTAGGTATAAGAAAGAAATGGGGCTTACCGATCAGGAGGAACTTGAAAGGTTGAGCGCTAAAGCTAACGGAACCAGGTTTAATCCAAAGGACTTTGACGTTGCAGACCGCAACGGTGAACAATAGCTATGAGCGGAGTAATAACTTTCAGCAGGGTATTCCCCGCGTATCATCCAAGAAAAGGACAGGCAACATATTTCGTGGAGAAGCTATGTAAAGGTTTTCCAGAATATTCAGCGAATGACTTTACGGCATTAAAGAGCCGACCGACATTAGGAATATTTGATCTTATGGTACTTGCAATTGATAAATGGGCTGATTTTGCCCCCAAATCCCATACAATCCGCTCAGGTATCAGATGGAAAGTTGGTGATAAGTTTAGCCCTAGGGTTTGGTCAGGTAAGCCATACACTTCGAAGATGATTACAATCGCTCCTGATATCGAGATTAAGAAGATCTGGGAGTTTGAGATAAAAGGCAATTCATTTTACATAGATGGATATCCAATTTCGCCTGATAAACTGGAGTATGTTGCTGAAAATGATGGTTTATCGAGGCACGATCTGCAAGATTGGTTTCAATATCCTAAGCCGTTTAAAGGACAAATAATCTGTTGGAACGAATCAATTAATTATTAAGGACATGACAGACCTAGCATTAGAACAATTCAAAGACACCCTCCAGGCAAAGCAAGATAACGCAGACTTAGGACTGATTGAGATTAAGCTTAACAAGCACGATCTGGTTACTATTGATACGGTGAATCGTACAATAACCACATCTGGAGTATTGTCTTTCAAAGAGTTCGATTGTATTACTGAAGTATACAGGGGGCTGAGATGAGGCGCGTACTAACTGGCCTGATCGTTTTGTGGGCCACTCTTTCAGTCATTGCATTGGTTTTAGTCGGAATTGCACGGAAACCTGAGGGCAGAGATTACAGCGGTTATGGTGCTTATCAGGGGAGGAGGTTTTAACCATGCTCTTCAAAACAGTTTTCGCAATTATAGCAACAGCACTGGTGTGTTTAGCGATATGGATTTTTAATTAACATACTAAATATAACGTAATGAAAATAGAAGATGTAAAAAAGCAAATGAAGGAGTATAAAGATTTCTTTGGAGGTAATTTGATAGATGTAGACGAAATAGACGCTTGCACTAACAAAGGTGAATTAAGGCGCCTTATTGACCGACATTCAGAGCATATAGAAATGCAGTGTAGTGATGCGTTAGGTCATTTAGACAGGTTAACAGAACGATTATTTATTATAAAACATTAATCCATGAACAACCAAAACACAATTAAGCCGGGGATGACAGAGAAAGTATGCGGAACTTACTTCAACAGGGATCGTAACGATTTCTATGATGAGACAGGGTGCTTATTACCACAAGGTCATAACGGGCCGCATAGGTGTAAAGAAAAGCATGGAAGAATAGTAGAATGGGAATACGATTTCGATTGTGGTTGTGATGACTGTAAAACAGATGATTTTTCGGACATGTGTATAGTTTATGAATTTTTAAAAGGAGGAAAATAAAATGGAAGAATCAAAGGTAAAGATAGCAGAGGAATACGTTTCATCGCTTAAGCGCTCCGATATGTTTCCCGTTAGAGAAGCCATCGCAACGGCATTTTCAGACGGGATGGATAATCAATATTTATCTCAACCAGGATTTAATGACCTACAACAGTATTGTCATGAATTGGAGGCTAGAAATAAGGAGTTGGAAGAGGCTTTGGAGATAAGAGATAAAAATATCAAAACTCTTAGTGAATGGTTTAAGAAAGAACGATCTGAAAACAACATATTCAGAAAATGCTTAGAAAGGATAGTAACTATTTCTCCATTTAATAGGTCAAAGTCTATTACGATAAGATGGAACGGTGAAGAGATACTAAGGCAGGTTAAAGAAATAGCAGAACAAGCACTAACTAAGAAGTAGATGAAAACACAACAGATAAAAAAAGCGGCCAATGCTGCTAATGCATATAAATTATTATGTAATAATACCAAAGCAGAGCCATTTAATGAAGGGTTTGTTGAAGGGGTAAAATGGGCTTTTAAATGGATAAACGTGAATGATGGTAAGCCAGAAAAACTTACTTTGGTTGTATTGATTAATAAGGATAAAAACAAAATGGAAGTAGGTTATTATATTGAAAGCATTGATAGGTTCTTCAAAAATAACGAACGTGCTGGTAATTTCTTTAATGCAACTCATTGGACGCCCTTACCAGAATTGCCTTAATGAAAACAACAACCATAGAAGTCCCATTGTACTATCAATCACTTCAAATTGTAGTTGCACCAAATCTGCAATTAGCCTTGAATGAAATGGATATAAAGGAAGATGCAGAGGATTTTGAATCATTTTTAATACCAGGTCGGCACAAAATATTATTACTGATTAAACCAACTGCTCCATCGAGTGTTATCGCTCACGAATCAGTCCATATCGTAAACCAAATATTTAAAAGCGCCCATATCCAGTTGGACATTGACAACGATGAGCCACAAGCTTATTTAATGGGATGGGTAGTAGAACAAATAACTAAAACAATAAAATAATGTGTAACTGTAAAAACATAATACCCCAAACGAAGGAATGCTATGATCAGATGATCTTAGTGGATATACCTGAGCATATGTCTGCTTATAAACAGGCTAGGTTAAATAAAGGGCTGTCTGGCACTATTAGCATTGATCCGTGTATTTTTGAAGAGATTAAGTACTTATGGAGTTTAGGTATATCGACCGGTGGCAGTTGCTGTGGTCATAACACCCACGAGCCGTTTGTTAACGTCCTGTATGAAAAGGATATTGACCAAATGTTAGCGTTAGGTTATATTCAAGAGCATTGGGATACTGAAAGAAAAGATACGTTTAGATGTGAGTCGGTTTGATTAAAATAACTAAATTAGCACTTATGAAAGCCACCGAACTAAGAATTGGTAATTACATAGACGCAAATTTTGCTTCAATTGAAAAACCTGTAGCAGCTTTTGAAAATAGCAGGGTACAAGAGGTCAATGAATCCAGTGTAAAAATTCAGGACAAGGTGATTATTCATGAATACATTGCACCAATACTAGTAACTGAAGAATGGCTGGTAGCACTTGGTTTAGAGCGTAAAGATGAAGAATATTTCTACGTAAAAAACGGTGATCGTCAGATTTTAATTGATGTTGACGGCTTTGATGTTTGGTTTGATTACAAAGAAGAAGGTTACCATTGTGCTATTAAATACGATTTAAAATACGTTCACAGATTACAGAACTTTTATTTTGAATTGAACGATACGGAGCTTGAATTGAAATAGTTTCCTACCTTCGCGGCATGAGTAAGGGATATGTTACAGCAGAAGATTACGAAGCAGCATTTCATGGGATAGAATTACCACAAGGGCGAATTGAATTGAGGCCAGGTGCAACGGTGCCAGATGTGGCTTTATTCCTGGATAAACAAATAACAATCCTTCGTATGGGTACGCACGAACGAGTTAAGGAGCCGGTAAGATGGCGGTTAGATCGATTGTTGGAGATTATTGACGAGGCTAAATAAATTTCAGGGTAGGTATGGTTGATCCCATATGCTTATTGAATTGCTTAATCACATAGTCCGCAAGTATTGGGGTGTTTTTTTCGTCATGTTGATGGACAATAAAATAAACAGCTTTTAGTCCTTTGCTACCCCATTCCTTTAAACGCTGAACCCACGCATCAATGCGATCAAAATCAGATTGTTGGTGATTAGAGCCATTTCCAACAAAACGTATATAAATTTCAGGTACGGTTAATTCCATATGGAGTACGTCCCTACGTCCTGAAGCATCGGTTATAGCCCAACCAATATGATTATCAATAAACAATTCTAACACTTCTTTACGATCAGAAAAGAATTCTTCATGCCTTAACTCTATAAAGTATTTGTGTTCTTTTGGTAATAATCCAATGAACGTTTCAAGGTCATTAAAACTTTTTGGAGGAAAATTGTCGCCAACCTGTATCAGTATAGGCCCAAGGTATTCTTTAAGTTCTCCTACTGCTCCCATGAACATGCCCAATGGTGTTTCGACATCCTTTAATCGCTTTATATGGGTAATAGTTCTACTCATCTTAGGGAAGAATAAGAAGCCAGGGCGTTTAACCATCTCATACCATTTTCTTATTAAACTAGGATTGGGAATTGAATAAAAAACCGCATTAAGTTCGATGCATTCGAAATGCTTGGCGTATTCTTCTAAGAAATCCGCTTCTTTGGTTTTTGGTGGATAAATCATTCCTATCCACTCCTGACGTCCCCACTTTGAGCAACCTACATAGCACTTTGTATTTGTAGGCACCCCCGGCACGGTTTGTTCAACAGACACACCATCGTTTGGCAATGTAAAATCAATGTACTGTATATCTCTATCTGCTACTTTTCCAAAATCCATAATTACATTTCATGTTCATCAATTAGTTCACCTACCTGTTGCGCATAATCAACGGCCATTAAGTCCAATGTGCGCCACCTCAATGCGTCTGACTCATCATAATTAGGAGCAATTGTTCCAAGTAAGGCATCACCGTTAAATATAGTAAATGATCCATCCGGTTGTGGCATGACTGTTAACACCTCGCCTACTAAGTTTATTTCAAATGGTTCCATAGTTAATCAAATAAAGTAGGGTTGATCACTGGCTCTAATATTTCAGGGATATTACTTTCAACCCTTTCGTTTAGGATTTTTGAAACTGGGTAAGCTGCCATATTCCGATCATCGCATGGTTTCATAAGATCTTTAATCTGTGATTTTGTTAATTCTGGGTCTAACCACATTTCAATTTGATTATTATCGATCATCAAAGGCATTCGTTTAGCTGTATTATGTATGCCAGCCATTAACTCGTTTGCTGGACCAGTTATTATTGTAAATGCATCAATATAACCGCCACTTAAGGAATCTATCCATTTATTATGCACACCGAGAAGATTAAAGAATTGATGTTCTTTTGGGTGGATGTAATGGGGCACTTTTTCCTTACCAACATGTTTAGACTCGAAGAAGCCACTCACCGGTACAATGCATCTTCCAGTATAAATTGAATCTTTATAATTGTACCAAACACCTTCGGCTCTCGCATTCAGCCTCGCATTTTTAGGTTTTGTCGCTTGGTCCAGGCTTTCAATATCCTCCGGGATATATCCCCATCGAATTAATTCTAACTTCTTTCCACTAGGATCATTCACTAATACGGGCAGTTTAGGTAAGGTAAAACCATTTGCATGATAGTATTCCTGTATATTTGTTGCCTCCGGAAAGGGTGCGTCAAATGCTTTAATCAGATCATGAGCCTTTGCCTTAAATGAAACGTGGTAACACATGGTTTTAAGTTTAGGGATTAAACATACTAAATATCGTGATTGTTTTCAAACCAGCCAGCATCTTGTAATCTATCTAAAATGGCATCGCTATCGTCCGTAACATAACGCTCCTGGTGAACAGTCTTTTCGGTCGGTACAAGCCAATTAACTCTCCATTTGCCCAATGCATAGTTAATACTACCCAATACCCAATATCGGTTAGGAGAGGGTTCAAAGTAAATATGAATCCCGTTAAGACTACCGCTGACTTGGTTAATCACTATTTCCCGTTMCTCATCACCATAAGCAGCTTTAAACTTAATAAATTTCATTCTTTAAATTTTTGGACTGTAAAATTACTAAAATATTTAGCATTAGTCAAGTGTTGCGTCGTTGTATATGCATTAATGAATAATTGGCATACACTTACTAGCTACGTGTAGTAAGCTAGGTTACTTTAGTGGGAGCTGCTATAGGGCTAAATTTGGGTATTCGCAAGGTGTAGTACGAGTAATTAACGGATGCAACTTAGCAACAAACCCAAAAAACAAATTTATTATGTCACTTAAAATTAAGATTGCAGCACGACTGAAAGCAAAAGCAGCAGGAGTGAACCTATCAAAAGAAAGAATCGATGCAATTGTATTACGTGCTGAAAAGGGATTAACGGACGAATCGGACGACACCCTAATTGATGCAAATCTGGATGCGATTAATGACCTGACTCCTTTTAAGGATATCGCGGCATTAGATGATCACGAAAGGGCAAAAGCAAAGAAAATTGCTGATGATAAAGAAGCATTGAGATTGAAAGCTATTGAGGAAGGGAAAACTCCTGAGCCAGAACCAGATCCAAATGAAAGCTCAACTGATAAGCTGTTAAAAGTTCTGTTAGCAAAGATCGACAAACAGGAACAGGCAATTTCAGCAATGGGGACTGAAAAAGTGACAAATACCCGTAGGGAACAATACGCTAAAGCATTGGAGGGTACTTCTGATGTGTACAAAAAAGACGCTCTTGCTGACTTTGATCTTCTAAACTTCAAGGATGAAGATCACTTCACCGGTTGGTTAACTAGCAAGTCTGAAAGCGCTAAAGCATTTGTACAAGAAGATGCCAACGATGGATTAGGTGTATTTAAACCTGTAGGCGGTGCTGGCGGTGCTGGCAGCAAAAAAGAAGCCTCAGCTGCTGAGGTAGAAGCAGCAGTAGATTCAATACTTTAATTAACAACAAATGTCAACAGCAATTGGAAATTTAGCTAACGCTGCAACATCACTGAATACAGGAAACGATTCAATTGTGATTGTTGAATATATCAGCGGTAAAGTTGGCGGTGCTACTTTGGATGTTACTGGTTGGGCCTCGGATGTAATTCCAAGAGGACACGTAATCATCCAAGAAACCGCGACAGGTAACCTTAAGCCGTGGCCGGTATCCGGTGCAGCTTATGATGCATTACCTGCAAATCATACCATTTCGCCTTATGTAATGGACAATACAGTTTTAACCACAAGACCGTTCGCGGGATTGATGGATAGAGGTACTGTAAATCCAAATGCTCAGGCTTATACTATCAGTTCAGTTCTGGCAGCGATTAAGAC
>NZ_JBFTNT010000067.1:0-17680 GCF_056397585.1 Pedobacter sp. 05L430
ACTTCGGTCAGGAAGTTTGACTTCGGTCAGGAAGTTTGCATAAGCATCATATTTATCGGGCCTTAAATTTGTAGAGCCATCTTTTTGCGACTTGTACCCACGGCCATTCTTGTTAAACTGTACCGGAGGGCTGTTTACAAATGCAATCAGGTCTTTTACTCCATAATTTTTTGCCTGCCGTAACATCCAGGTGTATCCTTGCTGTTTGCTCCAGTCGTAAGTTCCATCAGGAGATAAAAAACACTCTACTCTGCGCGAAGGATCTGCAATTCCACTGCTGTCGCCTTGTTCAGCAGTACCCCCGCCAATATTAAACCTCCAAGCAGATAAGCCGATCCCCTTTGGCCTGCCATCTTTTTCAAATCCCCTGCTAAATAACAATTCTGCAATGTGTTGTTTTTCGGCCAATGGCCATTGCTTGCCAATTTCCTCGGTATACCAGCAACCAGAACCGCCGATGTTGTGTATTTGTTGTGCAGTTTTGTTGAGCAGAAGGGTAAATTTAATTGGTTTCTGATCTTGCGAGAATGAACTTAGGGCACTGGCTAAAAGAAAAGTGCACAGGGTAATTTTCCTAATAAAGACACTGGAAAGGAGTAGCTTAATTTTCATAGATACAATATTAATAATTGACAGCTTAATATACATATAACTCTACTTTTAATATATTTATACCTGATGAATAGACTTAAATTTACCTCAGGCATAAAAGAAATCGTTTTGTTATGTTGTTTGGCCGGCTTTTTTAGCAATTCCAATGCTCAGGATTTGACGAATATAAAATTTACGGCTACGGAGGCTACAGAGTGGACAAATTTATTTGTAAGAAATAATGGATGGTTTGGCGGTGATGGTATCTATACTATTCCATTAAATGGGGTAGAATCAGGTAAACCAGAAGCTAAGAAAACCCTCTTCATTTTTAGTGATAGTATGATTGGGAACATTAAAGATGATAAAATGGAGCCCGGAGCTAAAATGATCCATAATAGCATAGCGATATTAAAAGGTACAAAACCTGTAAAGGACAACATAACTTTTTTTTGGAAAAACGACCAGAAGGATAACCCGGAAACTGTATTTGTGCCGAAAACTCCCCTAACAGGCCCTACAGATTATTATTGGCTTGGCGATGGTTTTGTAAACCAGGAGCAAAATAATGCCATCTATATTTTTGGTTACAGGGTTAAACAGGTAAGTGATGGCGCTTTTGGCTTTTCTGAGGTAGGTAATACGCTAATCAAAATCGCCGAAAAAGAAGAGCCTCCTTATAAAACCTTTGAACAGAAAGATACTCCATTTTATTTAAGCAGTAATGAAACCGAAAAGGAAATGGCATCTTTTGGTGCAGGTATATTCGTAAACACAGCCAAGGCCGGAGCGCCTGGGCCTGATGGATATGTTTACGTTTATGGGGTAAAAGGGATGGCTAAAAAATTGCTGGTAGCAAGGGTAAAACCTAAAGAATTTGATGATTACGCTAAGTGGAACTTCTGGGATGGGGCAACGTGGAATGCAGATATTAAGAAGGCTGAAGCAATAACAGATCAGGTTTCAAATGAGCTTAGTTTATCGGTATTGCCAGATGGGAGATATGCGTTAATTTTTCAGCAGGGTGGCATGGGAAGAGCAGTAGGGATGCGTTTAGGGAAAAGCCCTATCGGGCCTTTTGGGCCAATAATAAAATTGTGGGACAGCTCTGATGCGTTAAAAAAGAAAAGTTATTTTTCTTATAATGCTAAGGCTCATCCAGGTTTATCTGAAAAAGGAGAACTTTTAATTAGTTATAATGTTAATTCTTTTGATTTCTTTAAAGATCTTGAAACGGATCCTCAGTTGTACAGGCCCCGGTTCATTAAGATAAAATTTAACTAAAACTGAAAAGGAAGTKTAAAAATGAGTGAAGAACCAGAAAAGAAGCCAATATTTTACGACAGGTGGGCATTCAGATATTTAGCAATAGCCTGTTTGGCGTTAATAGCATGTGCGATTGGGGCAATTTTTTATAACCATCATCCAAAACCCTTAAAAGAAAACAGGTTTGCTAAGAGAGACATTCATGCAGGCAGCAGCAGGGCTATATTAACTTTGGCAAGCGGTAAAAAGATTAGTCTTGATGAAGCGCCTAATGGAGTTCTGGCTGAGGAGTCTGGAGCAAGTATTGTGAGGACAGGAAGCGGACAAATTACCTATGCTGTTCATGAAAAAGCGCTTAATTCTGATACGGTCAAAAATGCAGGGATTAATAGTCTTGAGACTCCCTTGGGTGGCCAATATCAGGTTCGTTTACCAGACGGCACTAAAGTGTGGTTAAATGCGGCCTCTAAATTAACTTATCCGGCATCATTTGATCCAGGTGCTGAGCGTAAAGTAGAGCTAAAGGGTGAAGCTTATTTTGAGATCGCTCAGATTGCCAATACGCCATTTGTGGTATTTTCTGGAAAGCAGCGCATTGAGGTTGAGGCTGCGCGACTTAACATTAGTAGCTATGTTAATGATGAGGCCATAAAAACTACGCTGTTGGAGGGGATGGGCAGAATTAATTCCGATAATATCATAAAGTCGGGCCAGCAGGCTATAAATAAAAAAGGCAATTTGGAAATCATTCCTGCAAATACCAAGGAAGCAGTTGCATGGAAAAACGAGCTCTTCTTATTTGAAGATGAAAGCCTGGAAACCATAATGAAAAGTATTTCCAGATGGTACAACGTTGAAATAATTTATGCTAACGAAAACGCACCTAAGGAATTATTTAGTTTATCTGTTTCAAGGTTTGATAACATCTCTTCTACTTTAAAATCTTTAGAGAATACAGGTTTTGTACGGTTCAAAATAAAGGGGAGAAAAATAACCGTTCTTCGCTAAGTCTGGCATATGTTGCGAAAAACAACAGCTGCTAGGCCTCATCGAAGAAGGTGATTTTTAAGGAAAGTAGGGGGCTATCTAGTATTGCCAGTTGAACAGACAGTATTAATTATCATCAATTTATATTAACATAAGAAGGTGGTTTGCCATGCTATTTTCCTTAAATTCAGTGTCAGAGATGGGGCCTAGGAACCATCTCTGACACTGAATTAAAAATCTTTATTTAGAAGTTTCTCCAACTCTCCAAAAGATACATTCATTCTTACACGGCCTTGTTTAGCATAGGCAATCTCTCCGGTTTCTTCTGAAACAATTACTGCAACGGCATCCGTAGTTTCAGACACGCCAATCCCGGCTCTATGACGAAGACCAAACTGAGGTGGTAATTTATCATTATCAGTTAAAGGGAGGATACAACTTGCACTTTTGATTTTGTTTTCGGCAATAACAACAGCTCCATCATGTAATGGGCTGTATTTTTGAAAGATGCTCTCCAGCAATCGTTTTGATATTTTTGAATCTATTAGCTCACAACTGTTGGCAAAAAGCTGATCGTCGTAAAACTTTACAAATACAATTAGTGCTCCGGTTCTTGATTTTTTCATGCTCTTGCAAGCGTCAATGATAGGTTTTATCCTTACTAAATTGTCGCGCTCAATATTTTTACTTCCAAATAAATAGCCCMACCAGGCTTTGTTTTGCTGTAGAAAAGTATTTTTCCCGATGAGTAATAAGAAGCGCCTGATCTCTGGCTGGAAAATAACAATTAGGGCTATTATCCCCACACTCATAAATTGGTTAATGATAGTGGATAGTAAATTCATTTTTAATGCATCTACAACCCAATGTATTACCAATATGATTACCATACCTAACAACAGGTTTACTGCGAGGGTGTTCTTAATCAGGTTGTAGATGTAATAGATAATTAAAGCGACAAGAATAATATCTACCGCATCTGTTACTGTTACCTTTAAGAAATCAAATTCTAAGCCTTTCATCACTGCCAAGTTATGGATTTTTATTGTTGCTGCGTCTTTTGAACTAAAGCTATACACTCTACTGCAGCTTTTACATCGTGAACACGCAATATGCTTGCTCCTTTTAATAGCGCTATAGTATTCAATACCGATGTTCCGTTAAGGGCTTCCTGCGGAGTTAAACCCAGAAATTTATAGATCATAGATTTTCTGGAAAAGCCGACAAGTAGGGGAAGCTCAAAAATGTTAAAGTCCTGAAGTTGATTTAGCAGCTGATAATTCTGGTCTAAAGTTTTTGCAAAACCGAAGCCGGGATCTAAAATAATATCTTTTACCCCCAGTTTCTGTAGTTCGGCAACTTTAAGGGAGAAGTAGTCCGTTATGTCCAATGCAAGATCTTTATATTCTGTTTGTTGTTGCATGGTTTGTGGCGTTCCCTTCATATGCATCGTAATGTAGGGAACCTGAAGGGCCGCAACTGTTTCAAACATGGCTTCATCCATGTCGCCCGAAGCGATATCATTTATGATATGAGCGCCGGCTTCTATGCTTTCTTTTGCTACTCTTGCTCTAAAAGTGTCTATAGAAATGATTACTTCAGGTAACTTTTTTGTGATAGCCTCTACAATCGGAACTATCCTTTTTAATTCTTCATCCGGACTCACTTCTGCTGCACCCGGACGAGAGGAGTATGCTCCTATATCTATAAACTTAGCCCCATCTTTCAGAAAGGCTTCCGTTCTTTGCAATGCATCGTCTAAAGAGCCGGCCCGGCTGTTACTGTAAAAGGAGTCTGGGGTCAGATTTAGGATGCCCATTACACATGGGGCACTGATATCTGTCAGTTTGCCTTTGACGTTTAGTGTAGTCTTTCGGTTTAAAAATGTATCTTTAGCCATTGTTTGAATACAAACTTAGATAAAATCTTTAAATGATTTTACTCAATTAGGATACAGTATTAAAACGGATGTAAACTTATTATTTTAATCGTTTTGGCAACAAACACTTCACAAGAATTTGACTCAGTAATAGCGGTTTGCAAATCGCTTTTTTTAAAGAAAACAAACGACTATGGAACAGCGTGGCGAATATTAAGGCCGGCTTCTATAACAGACCAGATCTTCATTAAAGCACAGCGGATCCGCACGCTTGAGGAAAAGAAAGTATCTAAAGTAGGAGAAGACATTGTTTCTGAGTATATAGGAATTATTAATTATTGTGCAATTGCCATGATGCAGCTTGAGCTTGGAGAAGATGATCCGTATGAGCTGGGTGTGGAAAGAGTAGAGAAGCTTTTTGACGAGAAGGTAAATGGGACTAAAGAACTTATGTTTGCCAAAAATCACGATTATGGTGAGGCCTGGAGAGACATGCGCATTAGCTCTTTAACAGATCTGATTTTAATGAAAATTTTAAGAGTAAAACAAATAGAAGACAATTCGGGGCACACCCTGGCCTCCGAAGGTGTAAATGCAAATTATCAGGATATGCTAAACTATGCTGTTTTTGCTTTAATTAAGTTGGGCGTAAAATAGCTGGTAAACAATGAAGAAAGCCGCATTAAACTTTTCCAGGATATTTGTTGGTATCCTCTTTATATTTTCAGGATTAATAAAAGCCAATGATCCGCTTGGATTTGGTTATAAATTGCAGGAGTACTTTGAAGTGTTCCATATGCCGTTTCTTAGTGGCATGGCTACAGGAATTGCCATATTGCTTTGTGTATTTGAAATTGTATTGGGTGCTTTACTGCTTTTTGGTTTTTGGCGCAAACAGGTAACAACTGGTTTACTGGTGGTTATTATTTTCTTTACATTTCTAACCTTTGTTTCGGCAGCGTTTAAAGTAGTAACCTCATGCGGATGTTTTGGAGATGCCATTCCTTTAACCCCTTGGCAATCTTTTTCTAAAGATCTGGTTTTATTGGCAATGATCGTTTACCTGTTCAAAAACAGGGATAGGATACACCCGGTTACTGAAAATGCCAGATGGCAAAGCGCTTTGTTTGCTATTGTACTTACTTTTTCATTAATGTTTAGTCAGTTCACCTATAGCAGATTGCCTGTGCTAGATTTTCTGCCTTATAAAGTTGGGGCTAGCTTGCCCGATTTGATGAAGATACCTGCCGGGGCACCGCCTGATGAGTATTTAATCATGTACAACATGAAGAATAAGGAAACAGGTGAAACCAAGGTGATGAGTGATAAAGATTATCTGAAAACTGAGATCTGGAAAGATGACAACTGGGAAATTATAGGTGATCCGGAGAGCAAGCTGATTAAAAAAGGCTATGAGCCTAAAATTAAAGATTTACAAATAACCGATGCTTCGGGCACCGATTATACAAAAGAACTAATAGAAAATCCATATTACAATCTGGTAATTGTAGCATACAATTTAAAAGACTCCAATGAGGAAGGTATAGCTAAGTTAAATGCGCTGGCATTAAATGCAACGGAACAATTTAATATCAGGTCCATAATGTTAACCTCCAGTTCAGCACAAGATGCAGATGCCTATAGCAAAAAAATGAAACTGTTTAGTGAAGTCTTTTATGCTGATGCTGTGCCTTTAAAAAGTATGGTGAGGGCAAATCCAGGTGTGCTTTTACTTAAGAACGGTGTTGTTATTAATAAATGGCATTATAATAATGTTCCTTCTTTTGACGAACTTACTAAAATGTATTTTGCTAAATAATCATGTTACAATACGCTTTTAAAAAATTCATCTATGGATTTGCCGTAATGGCAGGCGTAATTGTAGTCGTGTTTGTATTATTTAATGTATTGCCCGGAGATCCCGCAAGGATGACTTTAGGACAACGTTCTGATGTACAATCTTTAGAGGCTGTACGCAAAGAGTTTGGGTTAGATAGATCAAGACCTGTACAATTCTTCCTTTATTTAAATGACCTTTCGCCAATAGGGCTCCACGATAATAATAAGGAGACGAAGGACAAGTACCATTATGTAAAACTGTTTTCTGTTGGCAAAGATGTTATAGCGCTTAAATGGCCTTATTTACGCCGTTCTTATCAAACTAAACGCGATGTAACCACAATTCTTACTGAAACGGTTCCCAATACTTTCATTCTGGCACTTACAGCTATGATATTTGCTACTATAATAGGTGTTTTTTTAGGGGTACTGTCGGCTGTTCATAAAGATAGCTGGATTGATAAGACTGCAAATGCTTTTGCTATTTTGGGTATATCTGCACCTTCTTTTTTCGCCGGGATCATTATAGCATGGTTTTTTGGCTTTGTACTTAGCGATTACACCGGGTTAAATATGTCTGGCAGTTTGTATAGCTATGATCCTTTTGAGGGTGAGGTAACCACCTGGAAAAATCTGTGGTTACCAATGGTAACCCTGGGCTTAAGGCCACTGGCTATTATTGTACAGTTAACGCGCAGTGCGATGTTAGATGTTCTTGCACAGGATTACATTAGAACTGCACGGGCAAAAGGATTAGGGAGAAATGCAATAATTTACAAGCATGCACTTAGAAATGCCCTAAATCCCGTTATCACCGCTATTTCGGGATGGTTTGCTTCACTGCTGGCTGGTTCGTTTTTTGTAGAGTATATTTTTGGTTATAATGGTTTAGGGCGCACTACTGTAACTGCACTGGAGATGTCAGATTTTCCGGTAGTTATGGGGTCTATACTTTTTATTGCCTTTGTTTTTGTAGTAATTAATATTTTTGTAGATATTTTATATGCCTTTGTTGATCCAAGGGTAAAGTTGGCTTAAAATGATGATATTCCTGATTGGATTTATGGGTTGCGGCAAAAGTACTTTAGGTAAAAAATTAGCCACTAAATTAGGTTACGATTTTATAGATCTGGACCATGTACTGGAAGACAAGGTGGGTTCCAATATCGGAGACTATTTTGCGGCTAATGGAGAAGATGCTTTTAGAAGATTGGAAAGCAAATTACTGAAAGAACATAATTACCCTGCAAACTGTGTAGTAGCAACCGGTGGAGGCGCTCCATGTTATTTTGATAATATGGAATGGATGAACGACAACGGGGTTACCATGTATGTCGAAATGTCTCCAATTGCCCTGGCTAAGAGACTGGAAAAAGGTAAAGAAAAACGCCCCTTAATTAAAGATATGAATCATGAGCAGCTGATTGATTTTATTGAAACCAGGTTGGTTGAAAGGAACCGTTTCTATAAACGTGCTATTTTAAGTGTTGATGGAATAAACCTTACACCAGATAAGGCATTGGAGCATTTATCTCAGTTCATCTAAATACTGGTTGGTTTGTTTTTCTACTTCCAGAACTGCAAATTTAATTGCTGAACTTACTCGTTTTGTTTCTGTCTTTACCGGGATTGAAGAAATGGTTGCAAGGGCATCGGCATAGTATTTTCCCCAGGTTGATAGGATGTGCTTTTCCTGCTCGATAGTAGACTTTCCGCTCATAATGGCTTGTTTGCTCAAGCTAAATTCTGTTTTTAATCGAATTAAAGCAGCCGCTTTTACTTCATTAACGGTAAATAATGCGGTGTTTTCATCTGCCGTTACCAGTGTGTAGGCAGTGGTTAGGGCGCTGATACCAACGTTTTTCATAGTTGTTGCTGATACTTTGTCTAGCCGGTCATTATCGGTATGGTAAAAAACATCTGTAAAATGCCACATTAATAAACCCGGGATTTTGTTTTTCAGGAAAGGTGTATGATCGCTACCTCCTTCAAAGGGGTTATAGTTAACCTTCCAGTTTGCATGTTTGCCCTGGTCATTACAAATTTTCATGACCAGATCGTTATAGTAATGAGGGAAAAGATTCTCCTCCTTTACATCTCCGGATCCCCATTCTGAATGTTTATCTGTACCTCTTGTCCATATGGCCGAAGGATCGGGCATTTTTTCTATGAGGAAAGATCCTCCGGTTTTCTCTGTGTTTTCTCCAACCATATCCAGGCTCATTCCCCACATAATTCCCTTTGCCCTTTCGTTATTCTCTTTGATGTACCGCTGGGTAGAAACAATTTCATCACCCCATAAAAAGGTTAGTGTTCTTTGAGGTATAAGTTTCCCTGATTTTACCAGCGATGCAGTAAGTCTTGCCATTTCAGCTAAGGTACCTACCCCAGATGCATTGTCGTTTGCACCAGGTTCCTGTACATGAGCACTATATACAAAACGCTCATTAGGCTTAATGTTCCCTTTTATGTTGGCAATTATAGTTAATTCTTCTGAAGGATAGGTGTTTGTTGCTACAGTAACATTTAGTTTAACAGGACCTTTTGCTATTGCTTTCTTTAGGCGCTCTTTGGCCTTGTATGAAAGATTGATTGCCCAGCCCTTACCATCTGGATTATTAATTCCAGAAAATTGAATAGATGTTTGATACTTCTCGGGTTGGGTATAATCAGGCATTGCATATCCTAAAACTCCCAGAGCCCCCGCATTGATGGCAACATTGAAAAGCCTCCCTGTTCCAATTTCTGAAAATACAATTTTGCCTTTGATGTMCTTATCATCTATGGTGCTGATATCTGCTGGATTTACGTAAATCACCTCAGCTGTAGTACCTCCTATAGGGGTTGAAGAAGAGTTTATCGTAATCATATTGCGATTTGTTTTAAACTCTAATAGAGGCTCATGCTCAACTTCAATGCCTACTGTGGCATTAACCGGCTCCCATGTATTTTGTTTCATCGGACGTTTTTCGATGCGGTAGGTTAATAGGCCTTCCGATTCATCTTTCTGTTCCGCTACGAACCCTGCTTTTTTTAATAGACCTTCTACATAATAAATGCTCTCATTAAAACCCTTGTTGCCAGGCAAACGCCAGTGCTGTTCCACAAAAGATGTAGTTTCAAAGGCGTTTTTTTCATTGAACCCATTGCGGGTAATGTCGAAATAGGATAACGTAGGGTCTTGCGCAAAACTATGCGAAGCATATAATAGCAATCCGGCAAGCAACAGTTTTTTCATGCATATAAAATATGCCGAAAGATACTAAGAATCGCAGAATCGTTATAGGCTATCTACCTGTTAATATCTTGCCTTTTTTTCATAGAGTAATCTACCGAGTATGGTCCAGATCCAATAACCCAAAATAAGACTAATAACAGCAGTACAATAATTGAAAGCCACAATTCAGAATTCAAAGCTGAAAAGCCATGTGACAGGTTGACGAAAAAAACAGCACACAATAATATTGGAATCTGTATCACAGATGCAAACCGTGTAAGCAAGCCTATAGCAATTAAAAGACCTCCTACCAGATGTACAAATCCGACAATGTGAACGGCTACGCTTGCCATCATTCCAGAAAAACCAAATACATTATTCTGTAATAATAGATCTTGAAGCACTGCCGTGTTGCTAACTATTGCAATACCCTTGCTAAAAATGAGAATACCTAAAGCAATACGGATGATGTCTAGCCATTTGGCATGATGTAGATCGCCCCAACGCTCGATTTTTTGAATAACAGTCATGATAATGCCTCCTATTTTATAATGGTCTATTAAAGCTAACTAATTTTGATTAAATAACCAATAGCAAGATATTAACAATCAATATATTATAATGTTTTCCAGGAAAGGTCTGTTTGCTTCTGAAGTATAGATGAAAAAGCGGTTCTGGGAGGTAAATTTAAATATGGATAAGTCACTTTTGACAGGTATAATCCTTGAGGGTGCGCAGGTGTAATTAATGCCGGGGTCTGTTTGTTGACCAGGTAACTCTCAAATTCGTCTACACTTAAAACTCCTTTCCCGATTTTTAAAACCTGACCCATGATAATCCTGATCATCTTGCTTAGGAAGCGATTTGAAGCGATTTGGAAGCGTAACTTGTCGCCGGTGGAGTCTACCGCCAGATTTGCAGACATGACATTACAGATGGTGTGTTCGTATTTATCAGGGCTGGTACAAAAGGGTCTGTAATCTTTATAATTCGGAAGTATTTCAACCGCCTGTTTCATTCTATCAAAATGAAGGTCTTCAAGCAAATAAAAGGAACTGAGGCCACTTAGAAAAGGATCTTTATAAGTGTGGATAAAGTAGTCATAGGACCTTTGTACGGCGTCAAATCGGGCATGTTGCAAGCCATCCATTGCAATGATATCAAATATGGCAATGTTTGCAGGCAAGAGCTTATTTAACCTGAACAAGAGATCAAAATCCCAGGTTTGTTCTATATCCATGTGAAAAAAGAACTGACTGGCGTGTACATGTGCATCAGTACGCCCGCAACCGATAATAAATACAGGAGTCTTTAATACTTGAGTAAGTGCTTTCTCAAGCACACCTTGTACGTTTAGTACTCCGGGTTGTTTTTGCCATCCGTTATAGTGTAAGCCGTTGTAGCCAATGTGAACAAAGTATCTCAATGTCTTATTTTCTAGATCTTCTGCTTAACTCGTCTACAGGCATAGACAACATTCTGCCTACTGGTTGTTTTCCTTTGTAAGTAATCACTTTAAGTGTAGTAGCGTCTTTTGGCGGTGCTAACTTTTCTGTGTACTTAGGGTAAAAACGATCGGGAAATGAATTATCGAAACTGTAATAAATATCAAGCCCAGGTACCTCTGTACTCAATTCGATCATAAGCTGCTTATCTGCCGATCTGCTTACACTAAATATAGGGTCATAAACACTTGGGGCATATTTTGTTTCAGCTACGTCGAGCCTTTTAAAATGCTGCTCAACCCGATTAAAGAAATTGTTCCAGTTTTTCTTTTCAATAGGCGACCATACGGACTCCGCTATGGCCAGCCCTCTTGGCCAGGTCATATATTCTGCCTGGCGGATATTGTAAACTTGTTCAGTCCATAAGTTGGCCTGTCCGCCTTTAATGTATTTTTTGTCAACACCAGCCGGGATAGGATCGAACTCATATGATTTACTTAGTCTTAATGAGGCATATACCTTGGGTTCTGTAATGGGGTCAGCCTGCATATAATCTAGGTAAGCATAAGTAGTTGGACTCATCACTACTTCGTGTTTTCTTTTGGCTGCTTCAATCCCGTATTTCATACCCCGCCAGCTCATCACGCTAGTGTTTGGTGGCATATCTCCATCCAGAATCTCATCCCAACCCATAAATTTCTTACCTTTTGATTCAACGATCTTTTGTGCCCGCTTTTCAAAATAGCCCTGAACCTGATGCATATTTTTTAAGCCTTCCTTTTTCATTAGGGCTTTAATGCTATCACTCTTTTCCCAAAAGTTAAACGGAGCCTCATCACCACCCATATGAATGTATTCGAATGGGAATAATTGGGCTACCTGTGTAATTACAGTATCTAAAAAAGTGTACACTTTTTCATTGGCAGGACAAAGCGTGTTGTCTACTAGAGCAATAGGAGGGGCGCCTCTCGACCAATCCATAATTCGTTCACCAGAACGTACACGGTAGTTCTCGGCACCAGGGGTACATGATAATTCGGGATACGAAGCAATCGCAGCTAAACTATGACCGGGAACATCTATTTCTGGTAGTATATCTACAAATCTTTCTTTAGCATATTGCACCAGATCTCTTATGTCATCCTGGGTGTAAAAACCTCCATAGTTTCGGGGCTCATCAGCGGCAGGAGGGAAGAAGTTTCCGAATTCACCTATCTTTTTAACATTCCATGCACCTACTTCAGTTAATTTTGGCAAACCTTTTATTTCTATTCTCCATCCCTCATCATCAGTTAGATGTAGATGCAGGATATTGTATTTGTATCTTACCATTGCATCTATGTATTGTTTCACTTCTGCTTTGGTGAAAAAATGACGTGCGACATCAAACATTAATCCTCTCCACCCCACTCGTGGATAATCTATTATTTCTACACAAGGAGCTTTCCATTCTATATTTTCAACAGCTTCTTTACTTTCAATTTCTTTAGGAAACAACTGGATAAGACTCTGAACACCATAAAATAAGCCTGCTGGTTTGTTTGCTTTAATGGTAATATGATTAGGTGTTACCGACAATTGATACCCCTCTTTACCTAACGCCGAATTTGCTTTTTCATTTAGGATGAGGTTAATGGTTGATTTTGCAGACGGAGTGCTCACCTCAGCAACGTAACTTCCTGTTGGAATAGAAAGTCTTTCTTGTAAAAAAGCCACCACCTGCTTAATTTCTGCCACTGCCGGAGCTTGTATAACCACATTTGAAGGAAGCAAAAAATACCCCTCACTTTTTATAACTGATACCGGTTCTGGTATAATTGCAATATCCGGTGCATTGTTTACTATAGCAACAGTTTCTGTTGTAGCTTCGGTATTGGGAATAGCATACTGACCGAAGGCAGGAATACTTAAAAGACTTAAACAGAGCAGGTAAAAGGTGTTTTTCATAATTGCCGCAATTTATCAATTTTACTTAAGGGCATCCAAAACCCGGAACAGTTTTTTGCTGATCCCGGAACCAGAATAGTTGTTTATGTTAATTACTATGATATATTTATTGCCGTTCTTGTCGGTGTAATAGCCGGCATAGGCTGATACGTCATTAATACTTCCGCTTTTAAGTCTCATGCCATTGTTTTCCGGCAGGGATTCGTAATAAGCAGGGAACCAGCTTTCCTTTTGACTTTGAAAAAGAACGCTTGCCATTGCTGCGGTTGTTACTCGGGTGCCAGGCGATAAGCCACTGCCATCCAAAATGTTTAACGCGCGACTATCTATGCCTTTTGCGGACCAGTAATTAATTACAGTAGCAGCTCCGTTTTGTGTGGTAGCTTCTTTTCCCGATTTCCAGGCAATGGTTTTTAATAAGTGTTCTCCATATAGGTTCACACTTTTTTTATTGAACCAGTATACAATTTCGCTAAGAGCAGGGGAGCTTATTGTTGTTAATTTTTGGGTTACTACCGGCATTGGTTTTTGTTCTGCCGTCAACTGTCTGGCTGTAGTAGGTGTTTCTGTAGCGCTTATGCCTATACGATGTAAAGTGTCTTGTAATCTAAATGCCGCATCAAAAGCCGGATCAGGCAGTGCTGCCGAAACTCCCGATTTTGAAATGCCAATAGCCCAGCTTCCTCTTAAATACGCAGTAGTGCCAAGTGGAGGTAAATAGGCATAAACCCTGTCTCCTGTGCCCTCAGCGCCCGCCTTCAATTCATTTACAAACTTAATGTAAGGCATTTCAGGGACGGCTTTTAATACTGTTACAGTCCGCTCAGCTTTATTTGCCTTTAAATGAAGATCAAATTGGTTCTCTCTCCAACTCAGTGCCGAAGCCCCTGCACCATAGTAATTACCTATATCTTGCCAAATCCAACCATCAGGAGTCGTTTGGCTTCCCCATAAACCATCATCGCCTATAACTTTTCCTTCAATCTTTTTAATCCCGGCACCTTTTATGGCATTTACCCATTGATTTAAGATCACCCCTTCTTTAGTTGTTTCATATCGCCATGAACCCAATGTAGGGTCTCCGCCGCCAACAATAATCAGGTTTCCTTTTAATGTCCCTTCTGAATTGATGGTGCCGCTGTAGGCTAATGTTGTCTGGTATTGAAAATCTTTACCTAGTAATCCAAATGCAGTTGCTGAGGTGATGGTTTTCAATGTCGACGCAGTAGCCACGCCTATATTCTCATTTTTGGCGAAGATCGTTTGTCCAGTTTTTGCATCCAGTACACATAAAGAGGTTAGTGCATATTTTGCCTGCGGGTCGGCAAGTAAATTATTAAAGGCCTGTTCCAGTTTCTGCACAGGCGCCTGTGCGTAAACAAGACTTTGAGACAATAAGAACAGTAAAAGGAAAAATTTCTTTAACATAGGCATTTTAAAAAAAAAGTGATGTAAAAATAGCAATCGAGCTATTTCTACATCACTAACGTTTTTTACAGATATTTTATATCAGCTCATTTCTTACCAGGAACTCTGCAATCTGTACAGCGTTGGTAGCAGCACCTTTACGCAGGTTATCGGCAACAATCCACATGTTTAATGTGTTTGGCAACGATTCATCACGTCTGATCCTTCCTACAAATACTTCATCTTTTTCATGAGCATCTTTAGGCATCGGGTATTTAAGGTTCGCTGTATCATCAACAACAATGATTCCTTCAGTTTTAGTAAGCAAATCTCTTACATCAGCAAGGTCAAAATCATTCTCAAACTCTATGTTCACTGATTCAGAGTGCCCCCCCATAACCGGGATACGTACTGTAGTAGCAGTAACCCTGATGCTGTCATCGCCCATGATCTTGCGTGTTTCAAGTATCATTTTCATTTCCTCTTTAGTATATCCGTTTTCAGTGAATACATCAATTTGAGGAATAACATTTAAATCAATAGGATATGCGTAAGCCATAGGGCCGTCTGTAATACCTTTACGCTCATTCATTAGTTGTTCTACAGCTTTTACACCAGTACCGGTAACAGACTGGTAGGTAGAAACCACAACGCGTTTGATTCTATATTTATCGTGAAGTGGTTTTAAAGCCACTACCATTTGTATGGTTGAACAGTTAGGGTTTGCAATGATCTTATCATCGATAGATAATTCATTTGCATTAACTTCAGGAACGATCAGTTTTTTTGAAGGATCCATACGCCATGCCGACGAATTATCGATTACTGTTGTACCAGCCTCTGCAAAAAGAGGAGCATATGTTAATGAGGTACCACCACCTGCAGAGAACAATGCGATGTCGGGCCTCATTGCAATTGCAGTTTCCATATTTACAACAGCATACTTCTTACCCTTGAATGAGATTTCCTTACCAACACTCTTCTCAGATGCTACAGGGATCAATTCAGTTAACGGGAAGTTACGCTCTTCTAATACTTTTAACATTACGGTGCCTACCAGACCGGTGGCGCCAACTACTGCAATTTTCATTTTTTTCTAATTGTTTTTTACTTGTTTTTAATTAATTATAAAGGTTTTATGTTTAATAAGTCCCCAAAGATGTGAAATATTTCAGCATTAAGTAAATGTTTCTGCAAACCAGGGTACTTATAAACAAAAAAGGGAAGTGATTTTTGTAAACCACTTCCCTTTTGTTGTTAAGATATATCTTCTTAAACCAGTTCGCGATTTACGTAATCAAAGCTTTGCTTAATGCTTACAAAAGGATCCTTTGAGAAATTCTCCTGCTCAACAATTAAGTGTTTAAGGCCTGATTCCTTGGCGTGCTTATAAATGCTCTTAAAGTCGATTTTTCCACTTCCTACTTCTGTATTAATCGTATTGTTCGCTTTATCCATATCCTTCACATGCCACATCACAAAACGACCAGGATGTTTCGCAAATAATGCAAGTGGATCGTTCCCGGATCTTACAACCCAGTATAAATCCATCTCAAACTGAACATTTTTCTTGTCGGTTTCCTGAAGCAATATGTCGTATCCGGTAGTATCTCCGTATTTTTTAAACTCAAAATCGTGATTATGGTATGCTAGCTGTAATCCAGATTTAGCACACAGTTCTGCTGCTTCATTTAATCTTGCCGCTACCTTTTTAAAAGCATCAAGATCGGGTCTTAATGATTCATCAAGATATGGACAGGTTAGATATTCCATATTTAAAGTTAAAGCACCTTCAATTAAAGGTTTAACTTCGTCCAGATTGCCGCTTTTAATAAAGCCATCTAAGCCAAAGTGGCCACTAGGAGCTTTTAATCCATTCGCATCAAGCAAACCTTTAAATGTTTTGGCATCTAAACCCCAAAATCCTGCATCAGCAGTATAACCATAGGTTTCAACTTCTTTGTAACCGGCTTTTGCTACCTTTTCTATTACACCTTTAACATCTTTAGGTAGTAATTCTCTTAAGGTATAAAGTTGTAGCCCAATTGGATGCGCACCACCTGCAGCAGGCGTGCTGCTGCAGGCAAAAGATGGTAATAACGCTGCACCTGCAACGGCAATACCTGCCTGCTTAATAAAATTTCTTCTAGAATTCATAGTTTTTGAATTATACATCACAAATATTTACTGCTTCTCTTAATGACTTCATACCGTCTTTACTCTTTGGAATAAATTCCTGGGCAAGATAGCCTTTGAAACCAGTTGCTACAATAGCTTTAATAATAGCAGGATAAAATAGTTCCTGAGTATCATCAATCTCATTTCTTCCGGGTACTCCGGCCGTGTGATAATGAGAAATGTATTGGTGGTTATTTGTTATTGTACTGATAACATTCCCCTCGTCAATTTGCATATGGTAAATGTCATAAAGCAATTTAAAGTTTTCAGAGCCTAACCTTTTACATAGTTCGACACCCCAAGGGGTATTATCGCACTGATAATCTCCATGGTTAACTTTACTGTTAAGTAGCTCCATAACCACTACTACATTATGCTTTTCAGCAATTGGAAGTATTTGTTTTAAGCCTTCAACACAGTTTTTTAATCCTGTCTCATCGTCTTTACCCCTACGGTTTCCGCTGAAGCAGATCAATTGCTTGTAGCCCGCTTCGGCAACCTTCGGAATCATTTCTGAATAGTTTTTAATCAGTGTTGCATGAAATTTAGGATCATTCCACCCGTCCGGGATACTGATTTCTGCACCATTACACATTGAAGAGTATAAGCCATGTTTCTTTAACGTAGCCCAATCATTAGGGCCAACAAGGTCTATCGCTTTAATGCCGATTTTTTTTGCCTCAATACATAAAGTATCAAGATCTACGCTTCCAAAGCACCAACGGCAAACAGAATGATTTACATTTCCTTTTAACATAGTTGACTTATATGGGTCAAGAGCAAAAGCGGGCAAAGCTGCCGAAACACCTAATGCGGCGGTTCCGGCAACGATATTTTTCAGTGCAGTTCTCCTGCTTAATTCTGATTCCATTTTTTTAAATATCTAAATTTTGATTTGGTTCAAATAGATTAATGGGCAATAGC
>NZ_JBFTNT010000068.1:0-17764 GCF_056397585.1 Pedobacter sp. 05L430
GCAATACTGCGTGATAATCCGGACTGCTCATTGGAAGCTCAATAAGATTGGTTACCGTGAGCTCAGACTGAACTGCGTTAGGTACATCCACAACATCTACTTCTGTTTTAGCAGGGTTACTAACTTTATCCAAAACAGGGAAGGTCAGAACAGATCCTCTCCAGTCTCCAAATGCTTTTAAGGCCAATGCTTTTGCAGCTTCCGGTTTAATGTCGCCGACAAAAGTCAGGTAACCTCTTGAAGGAGTTACATATTTTTTATAAGCAACTTTAATATCCTCCAGCGTGATGGTTTGAATGCTTTGCGCTGTTTCAAACTCTCCAAAGGGGTGCTTCAAACCAAATGATATTGCATTAACTACTCGGCCTGAAATTGCAGTAGTGCTTCGTTCGGTGGATTTTAAATTGGTAAGGCTTTGTGATTTTAGCTTGTCAAATGAACCTTCAGGAAAAGCAGGATTCCTCAGGGCATCTGCCATTAACAGAAAGGCATTACTGAAATAGCGGGTTAGGGCAGAGACTTGACCGCCACCTGAGGTAAGCGCTACTTCTGCGCCCATTTGGTCTACAGCTTCATCAAACTGTGCCTTCGTTTTTGTAACTGTTCCTTCATTCAACATGCCGCCCAGTAATCCGATAACTCCGGCTTTTGAACCTTCAGTAATGGGGCCGGCATCAATACTGTAACTTGCTGAAACCTTTGGTAATTTATGATTTTCTACGACCAGAACGGTGATGCCGTTTGACAGCTTATAAATTACAGGATCGGCGAAAGTGATAGCTGGTGCAGGCCCTGGTTTCGGCTTTTGACTTCTATCTAATTTTTGTGCCATAGCTGCTTGAGTAAACAGGACTGAAACGGCGAATATGAATATCTTCTTCATGTTATTTCTTTGGTAAATAGTAAAGTACTACACGCTGATCTTTAGTTAAATATTTCCGGGCAACATCCCTGATCTCTTCTTTGGTGATTGATTTCACCTGAGCCAGCTGCTCATTCAGGTCATTCGTATTTTTATGAAGGGTATATCCGTTGGCAAGGCTTTCTGCAACCCCGATCATTTTACTATTGGCACTGACATACCCATTCTCAAATTGATTTTGGAGTTTTGTGTATTCTGATTCTGTGATCAGATCTGACTGTAATCGGGTAACCTCTGCGTCAATATCAGTTAAAAGGCCATTTAAAGGAGTATTGTTGTTGGGTAGGGCAAGCGTAATGTACGCACCATAATCTTCCAGTGTGTAGTTGAAGGCTGCCACCTCCAGGGCCGTTTTTTTCTGATCGACCATTTTTGTGCTTAACCTTGAACTTCCTCCACCAGATAAAATTGTGCTGACCATTTCGAGGACTTTGTTCTCGCGGCTCTTCATTCCGGGAATACGGTAAGCCGCAAATATCGCGGGAATTTGAATATTCGCATCATAAACCGTATCTACGATTTGTTTAGCGATTGGTTTGAGTTCGAAAGTGCCTTTGATCACCGGAACTCCTATAGGCACTTCGTTAAAATATTTGGCAATCAGTATTTTGGTGTTTTCAATGTCCAGGTCTCCAGCGATGGTCAACACCGCATTGTTAGGGGCATAATATTTTTTGAAAAAGGCAATAAACTCATCTAGTTTTGCTGCATCCAGATGCGCCATTGATCCTATTGGTTGCCAGCTATAAGGATGGCCATCAAACAAATGACTGAAGATGTTTTCCGCAAATTTCCCATAAGGTTTGTTGTCCATACGCATACGCTTTTCTTCTTTAACTACTTCGCGCTGGGTTTTAACACCTGCATCGTCAATTTTAGGATGGAGCATACGCTCGCTTTCCAGCCATAAACCCAGTTCCAGCTGATTAGAAGGAAATACTTCGTAATAAAATGTTCTGTCCTGACTGGTGTTTGCATTGTTCTGGCCACCGTTGCTGCTAACGATCTTCATAAAATCTCCACGTTTCATGTTTTCACTGCCTTCAAATAGTAAGTGCTCGAAAAAATGTGCAAAACCTGTTCTTTGAGGATCCTCGTCTTTAGAACCTACATGATACATGACCGATACAGCCACTACCGGGGCAGTCTTATCCTGATGAAGGATTACATGCAGGCCATTTGCCAGGTCGTATTCGGTAAATTTTACCTGTTGTGCACTGGCGCAAAGGAAAAGTCCTGAAAGCGACAACGTTATTAGAAACTTATATCTCATATTTTTATCTTTTTTGTAAGTAAACCAGGTCGGCATCCACCGATCCTGGTTAATTATTAACTCCTATTTTGTTTTTTATAAGTAGACTTGTTTATTTATTCTTAAGTGCTGTCAATCCGCTTTTAAGATAGGTTGCATAGGCCTTGGTATCAAAATTGGCCCCCTGTGTTTCCACCAAAGGAACCAGGTCATGGCCTGCCAGAACATATAAAGGCTGGGCGTTTGAACCATATTTAGTGGCCTGGAAATCCAGGTTCCAATAGCCAAGGTCCTCAGTTTTGCGTTTTAAAATTTTAGAGTAGTGGATTTTGTTTGCAGGCATCTTAATGTTACGGTCGTCGGCATAGAGTTGGATCAGTACATATTCCTCATTGATCAGCCTACTGACCTCCTTGTCCACCCACACCAGGTCCTCCATTCTCCGGCAGTTCACGCAGGTATGCCCGGTAAAGTCAAGCAGCACAGGTTTACCCACCTTCTTTGCATACGCCAGACCTTCCTCCAGGTCAAAGAAAGGATGAAAACCCAATGGGGCCTTTAATGATTCACTATGCTTCACCTTTGCTGGAAAATTGACTGATGTTGTAACCGGAACAATTCCATTGCTGCTCAGGATAAAATCCTGGGTGTTCATTGGTGGTGCAAGGCCGCTTAATACGCTGACAGGTGCCCCCCATAAGCCGGACACCATATATAAGGCAAATGAAAAGGACAGGATGGCGAAAAATAAACGTGGTACAGATACATAGGGCACATCGCTGTCATGTGAAAACTTGATCTTGCCCAGCAGATAAATCCCCATGAGCATAAAGATGACGATCCACAGTACCAGGAAAACTTCCCGATCAAACCACTCCCAGTGCCAGGCCAGGTCGGCTGAGGAGAGGAACTTTAAGGCCAGGGCCAGTTCCAGGAAACCCAGACATACTTTTATACTGTTTAGCCATCCGCCAGATTTGGGCATACTATTCAAAACACCGGGAAATATAGCCGATAAGGTAAATGGTAAGGCCAAAGCCAGGGCGAACCCAAACATCCCTATAGCTGGAGCCAGTAGTTCGCCTTTGGAACTGGCCTGTACCAGCAAGGTGCCAATAATAGGTCCTGTACAGGAGAAGGAAACCAATGCTAAGGAGGCTGCCATGAAGAAAATACCGCCAAGACCTTTACTGTTGTCGGCCTTGTTGTCTATTTTGTTTACAAATGAACTGGGTAGGGTAATTTCAAATGCCCCAAAAAAAGAGATCGCAAACACCACTAGCAGAAGGAAGAATAAAAAGTTGAACAACCCGCTGGCACTTAATGCATTTAGTCCCGCAGAACCAAATATAACAGTGATCAGTAAGCCCAGTCCTACATAAATGACAATGATGGACAGTCCGTAGATCAGGGCCTGACCGATACCTTTACTTTTGCTTCCTGCTCTTTTGGTGAAATAGCTGATGGTAAGTGGTACCATTGGAAAAATGCATGGCATCAGGAAGGCTAGAAAACCTCCTGCCAATCCTGCAATGAACGTTTCCCACAATGTTTTCTCTTTTTCTGCCTTACTGGTTTTGACCTGGGTGCTGGTTGCTGTTATTTTTTTTACAGTATCAGCCGTCCCTGCCTGAACAGTAGTCAATGTATCGGTCTTAAGTGTAGTGTCGGGTACAATCTCGGTAAATTCAACATTAGCCATTGAAGTATCCGATTCTTGTGAAAAAATAGGATAAAGGGACGCCATAATAAATAGCACCGTCATCATAAGCGTTTTGATGACGGTTGGGTAGTACATCGGTTTCATTTCGACTAGCTTACAGGAATCGAAAATTCAACAGTTTCGGGTGGCAAACACTGCTGGTCATCACAAACCATAAATTCGAGGGTGCCYTTAACTAGCGCTTTAGCTCCTGTCAATTTTATCTTTTGTTGAAAAATGACAGATTTTTCAAAATAACTGACATTCATTTCAAAAGACTTTTCAAATTTGGTAATTGCTTTGGGCTCAACGGTTTTTCCACTTAGTTTGTAAGTTTTTGAAGGTACAAAGCTAAAGCTTGTTTTCACAGGTCCGCCATCTGCCATATTTTGGGAGTAGATATGCCAGCGGTCTTCTATAGTGGCTTTGAGGTAGAGGATGGCTTCTGTTTTAGAAGTTTTCTTGGCTGCATAGCTCCATTTCACGGGCTTGAGAATTTGGCTGCTGGCCGAAAAGCTTAAAAAAAGCGCCAGGGCAAATACAAATAGATTTTTCATGTTTATGTGTTTTTTGGTTGGTTGATTGTTTTAGTGTTAGCTGAGTCGGCAGATGGGGTCGTAACCTGTAAAGATGGTATCTGTTGAGATATAGAAGTCCCTGATAGGTTCTTCTTTAACCAGGTCAGTACTCAGGTACTTTTTATTGCTGTCGCAAAGTAGGGTGACCACTACTGCTGCTGCTCCCAGTTCCTGTTTTAGTTTAATTGCCCCGATTACATTCGCCCCCGAGGAAATGCCTACCGCGAGTCCCAGTTCTTTCGCGAGTTTCTGAGCCATGATGATGGCATCACCGTCATTAGCCTGGATGACTTTGTCCAGTTTGTCCAGTTTAACGATCTGCGGAATGAATTCATCAGAAATCCCCTGGATTCTGTGGCTCCCTACTTTATAGCCTGTGGTCAGTGTTGGACTTTCGGCGGGTTCCAGTGGATGGATTTTGATGCTGGGATGATAGTTTTTTAGCCTTTTACCTACACCCATCACAGTTCCACCTGTACCCACACCTGCTACGAATGCATCCGGCACCAGATTTCTGGTTTGCAGTTGTTCCCATATTTCCTGTCCCGTGGTTTTTTCATGGGCCTGCTCATTGTACTTGTTCTCAAATTGCTGAGGGAGGAAAACGTTACCCTCGGCAGCCAGCTGTTCACAAAGTTTAATACTGCCTACAAATCCGCCTTCTTCCTTACTGATCAGGACTACCTCTGCCCCAAGGCTTTTGATGATGTCTGTTCTTTCCTTACTTAGCCAGTTGGGCATAATGATCTTCACCGGGTGGCCAAKGGCCTTACCGATAGCGGCAAAGGCAATCCCTGTATTTCCACTGGTAGCTTCAATAATGGTGTCTCCGGGTTTTATTGCACAATGATTATACGCCTCATAAATGATGTTCAGCGCCATTCTGTCTTTGATACTTCCGGTAAGATTGTAATGTTCGCATTTCACATAGATCTTGCTGGGAATTCCCTTATAAGTATAATGGATTTCCAACATAGGGGTGTTGCCCACCAAATGCCAGAGGTGGTCGAATTTATTTACCAGGGTGGTGCTTAAACAGGTTTGTTCTTTGGTTTCAGCCAGCATAACTTTTATTGAAGTGATTGCCAAAACTCTATATACTCCTTTTAATGCACAATAGATACGATCATTTTCAGTTTTTTTACTTGTAAAATCAATATATTTATGTTTTTTTGCTAGTTTTGGTTACCGTAAATATTCTTTTGGCGTTTTTTTTACACCTGAACTGATTTATTGATATGCAATTAGACACAATTGACCTTGAACTGTTAAAAATCCTTCAGCATGATGCCACCCTTACCAACAAGGAACTGGCGGTTCGGCTGCACAGGTCTGTGGCGGCTATTCAGGAACGAAGAAGGAAACTGATTGACCAGGGGTATATAAAAAGTACCGTTGCAATTCTGGACCGAAACAAAATAGACAGGGGGTTGATTACTTTTCCCCATGTCCATATGAGTAGCCATACTGCAGAGATTCTGATTCAATTTGAACAGGAAGTTTCTAAATTTGATGAAGTGATGGAATGCTTTCAAATGTCTGGTGATAGTGATTTTATTCTGAAGGTAGCCACCCGTGATTTGGATGAGTATTCGGATTTTCTCCGGGATAAACTGGCAAAATTAGCTAATGTATCCAGAGTTAACAGTTCTTTTGTGCTAAGAGTGGTTAAAAATGTTACCGCATATCCGATTTAATAAAAATATCCATAGTTAAGCGGCAAAAAAAAACCTTTTTTTACTAAAATGCTTTCTGATTTGTGATGCTAAAGACGCTTTAGCTGATAAGAATTAAAACTTGTGACCAACTTTATGTAACTTTATGGCTAAAATAATAACTTAGTTACATGGGAGCTAAAGTCTTTGAACCGGGTGATGACAAACCATTGATGACTAAAGTTGCTGATGGTGATCAGCAAGCGTTCGGGCGGATTTTCGATCATTACAGTGCTAAGGTTTATGCCTATGCTTTTCGGTTTTTAAGATCGCAACAGCTTTCTGAGGATATTGTGCAGGATGTTTTTACCAATATCTGGTTAAAAAGAGACAAACTTCCGGAAATCAATAATTTCGGAGCTTACCTACGGGTTGTTTCCAAAAATCTTACCCTTAATGCGTTGAAAAAATTGGCACTTGACTTTAAGACCAATGAGATAAGTCAGAAGGAGTGGAACGATATTGATAACACAACTGAAAGCGGTATTATGGTTAAGGAAACATTGGCTTTGTTAAACGCGGCCATTCAAAAGTTACCTCCTCAGCAACAGAATATTTACCGGATGTGCCATATGGAAGGGTTGAAACAGAAAGATGTTGCTGAACGCCTCCACATTTCACCGCTGACGGTAAAAGTGCATCTTCGCGAGGCGACCAAAACCATTCGGGGGCTTATGGACAATCATGCAGACTTACCCCTGTTGCTGGTTATTTTATTTCACCTGGCAAAATAATTTTTATTTCGACTACTCCCTTTTTGAATTCCAGTTGTCATCTAATTAAAGGCCTGATGATGTGCCCTGCGAAAAATATATATCCCCATGAATAAGGAACGATTAATGTATTTGTTTCGGAAATATGCCGATCACACCTGTACCAAGGAAGAGCATGCCGAATTTATGGCACTGGTTAACAGTGGAAATGCGGTTAGCGAACTCGATGAATTGATGGATAGTGAATGGGAGAAACATTTTACAGAAGAAGTGTTGGATAAAAACAGTGCCATACAGATTTTTGACCGCGTGGTGGCCTCCGATAAGGATAAAGAAATTGCCCCCTCTTTGAAGGTGATTAAGATAAGGCCTATAYTGCGAAGAGTCATATGGGCTGCCGCCCTGCTGGTCATTGGTTTCTTTGTTTTCCTATACCTCACACCTGCTGGAAATAAACGAGTTAATGAAGGTCATTTTACAGCTAATGGCCAAAGTTCTTTAATCACGGAGCGTGCAACTGCTGAACACAGGGGTATTACACTTCCTGACGGAAGTAGGGTTGTGCTTAACAAGCAAAGTACCCTGATATTTTCGTCTCATTTCAATAAAAAAACAAGAGAGGTCTCTTTGATTGGGGAAGGGTACTTCGATATTAAGCATGATGCCAGCCGACCGTTTGTGGTGCATACCGGGAAGATTAAAACAACAGTGCTGGGTACGGCATTTAACATTAAGTACGTTGATCGTGAAAATAATGTCATTGTAACTGTAACCCGCGGTAAAGTGATGGTGCAGAAAGAAAACAAAACGCTGGGAGTTATTCTGCCCGATCAGCAGATTGTTTTTAACCAAAAACAAAATAAATCCGAAGTCCTTGGAGTAGAAGCACGCAGGATTGTAGAATGGCAGGAAAATGACCTGTTTTTTGACGATGTAACCATGGATGATGCGATGGCGCAACTGGCCCGACGTTTCAACATAAAAATAAGGTTTGCCAACGATTATAGTAAGGGTTGTCGTTTTACGGCTACCTTCTTAAAGGGAGAAAGTCTGGATGAAATATTGCAGGTTATAGCTTCATTCAATCATATAGAATATCAAAAAAAGGCAGGGGAAATCATTATCTCCGGTAATGGATGCAAATAATAATTAATCAATTTAATATACCTAAACCATTAACTAAACATTTATGAGAGAAATTTACTACCTGCGTATTTGACGAAAAACTCCCTGTCGCTAAACAGGGAGCTGTTGATTGTTTTTGCTCTAGCGCTAACTGGAGCAAATTGTTATAAACAATTTTTCGAGGATCATTTAAACATTTAAAATTATGAAATTTTCTGCAAAACCAGCAGAGGGTGCTGAAAGCTATTTATGCTTTTCTGCCTCCAATAAGTCGYGATATATAATTCGTCAGATTATGCGTTTAAGCCTAATTATAACTATTTTAATAACCACAACCTTCCAAATCCTGTTTGCTTCCAATATAAAAGCGCAGGGCTCGGCTCAGGTGCAGGTGACCATGGAACTTAAAAATGAGTCGGTTTTATCGGCCATAAAGAAGATTGAGCAACAAACCAATTTTAGGTTCATCTTTAGGAACAGCGATATCAAAGACGCAAAGAACTTAAGCGTTCCTTTAGATACACGGTCTGTTAAAGCTACTTTAAACCTGATTTTAAGGGGAAATGGGTTGACCTTTAGCGAAGTAAACAATAAAATTCTGATTGCCAGAGCAGAAAGTCATGGGATTGCGGGCGAACAGGCCGATGCTAAGGTTACCGGAATTGTACTGGATGATGAAGGTAATCCCTTGTCTGGGGTGACCATTATGGTTAAAGGTGACAATAGTTCCAGTTCTGCAACTGATTTAAATGGCCATTTTAACATTACGATCCCGTCCGACGGAAACCAGACACTGGTATTTAGCTACATAGGTTTCAAAACACAGGAAGTGCCTGTAGGAACCTCAACCTCGCTAAAGGTAACGATGGTTGCTGCTCCGGGAAGTTTGCAGGAGGTAGTTGTTCTGGGGTATTCTGCACAGAAGAAAAGCAGTATTACTGGTTCGGTGGCAACCGTTAGCGGAGCGGAGTTGAGGCAAAGTCCCGCGGCCAACATTAGCAATTCCCTGGTTGGACGCCTGCCGGGATTAATTGCTTTTCAGGGATCGGGACAACCTGGAAGAGATGATTCCAGGTTACTGATCAGGGGAATAAGTTCGCCAACCAACTCATCGCCTTTAATTGTTATTGATGGCGTACCTCAGGAGGCTGTTAATGCAGCAGGAGGTCAGATTAATGCAACGTTGCCGCATATAGATCCTTCCGATATCGAGAGTATTTCTATTTTAAAGGATGCGGGTACAGCCGCCGTGTACGGTGCCAGGGCGGCAAACGGGGTTATTCTAATTACGACAAGACGTGGTGAGAAAGGTAAAACATCATTGAATTATACCTTCAACGGCAGCTGGCAAAAACCAACAAAGTTAGCAGATTTGGTTGACGGCTATCAGTATGCAACACTGTTAAATGAAATGTACACCAATGAAAATAACTTTAATCCTGCTCAAAACAGGGGATATACACCTGAACAATTGGAAGTGATCCGAACAGGCTCAGATCCTGACAGGTATGCAAATACGGATTGGTATAGTGCAATAATGGGAGCCAGTAGCTTTCAGCAGCGCCACAATCTTTCCGTAAATGGAGGGGGAGACAAATCCAGATATTTTGTTTCTGGCGGTTATCTGGACCAAAGGGGGCTCTTTGAAACTTCCGGCTATAAGCAGTATTCATTGAGGTCTAACTTAGATGCCGATATCTCAAAAAGCCTTAAGGTAAGTTTGAACATCAACGCCCGTCTTGAAAAAACAAAGGATCAAACAGCGGGATCTGCCATTACCAGTTTTTACCGTATGATTTCTCCTTTAATCCCCAGCAAGTTTAGTAATGGGGCTTATAACTACATCAGTATTCCGAGTGGTTTCTCTTCTTTGGTTAACGGAAGTCCATATTTAATGTCAAAAGGAGAGGCAGGTTATAGGAACACAGAGCTTAATGTATTGGAAGGTGTAGGTTCGTTAACCTATAATTTTCCGTTTATAGAGGGGCTTAGTGCTAAAGGCACACTTTCCTATAACAGGTATCAAACCTATTTCAAAAATTTCGCGAAGCCATATTTAACTTCAATTAGAAATGATGATGGTACTTATGTGACCAGAATAAATGGATCCATTACAAAAGCCTCTTTGACAGAACGGATGGAACAAAGACAGACTGTATTGGCTGAAGCTTCTTTAAACTATAAAAGAACATTTGGGAGGCATAGTTTAGATCTGCTGGCTTTGTATACACAAACAGAAAATCAGGGAAACTGGCTTCAGGCTTCCAGGGGGAATTATCCTTCAGCTCAGGTTGATCAGATATTTGCAGGAGATCCTGCAAATGATGACAATGACGGTTCTGCCTTTAGAAATGCCAGACAAAGTGTGGTTGGCCGTGCGGCATACAACTTTGCCGAGAAATATTTCCTCGAATTTAGTTTCCGTTATGATGGCTCTGATGTGTTTCCAAAAGATAAAAGATTTGGTTTCTTTCCTTCAATATCCGCAGGCTGGGTGCTAAGTGAAGAATCCTTTCTGAAGGATATCTCTGCAATTAATTTCCTGAAAATCAGAGGATCTTATGGTCAGTTGGGGAACGACAGGATTGGGCAGTTTTTATATTTGAACACTTATACACTGGGAACTGGTCTTGACGGGTACTATATCTTTGGCAATACAAATCTTCAGGCCCTGGTTCCGGGTGTTATTCCTAATGTGTCTTTTACCTGGGAAAAAGCAAATATTACGAATGTTGGATTCGAAACCAGGTTGTTTAATAACCAGCTGGGGTTAACTGCTGATTATTTTTATAAGAGAACAAAAAATATTCTTGGAGATAGGAGTTTCAGTATCCCGGCAACCATTGGCGGTACCTTGCCAAGGGAGAATTTATCTACCATTGACAACAGTGGATTTGAATTCCAGCTGGAACACCAAAATACATTGGGCGCAATAACTTATTTTATTAAACCTAATGTTACTTTTAACCGCAATAAAGTAATTTATATGCCAGAGGCAAGTGGTTTATTGCCTTATCAGAGTTCAATTGGGCAATCCATTTATGTTGCCTCAGGTAACTTAACATCCAATCTGGGCTATGTTGCCGAAGGTTTATACCAGTCTGCAGCAGAAATAGCCAGCGGACCAACACCTCTATATGCCAACGTTGCACCCGGTGACATCAGGTATAAAGACATCAATAACGATGGTAAGATTACAAGTGCCGACAGGACAGTAATTGGAAAGGGGGATTATCCAAGGATGGTTTATGGTATTTCCCTGGGTGGGAGCTATAAAGGTTTTGATTTGAGCATACTTTTGCAGGGTGCAGCTAAAGTGCAGAAGTATATGACGGGTCAGGGAGAATGGGCATTCGCAGGAAATAGCGTGCCATCAGAAAAGCATCTGGATCGTTGGACACCTGACAATACCGACGCCTCCTATCCACGCTTGTTTTCAAACAACTCCAACAACAAAGAAATATCCAGTTACTGGCTAAGAGATGGTTCTTACCTGCGTCTTAAAAACCTGGAATTGGGTTATAACGTTCCGGCAAGCGCATTGCGTGGATTAAAGATTTCAAACGCGCGCTTTTACGTTAGCGGGACCAATCTTTTTACCATTACCAGCCTCAAAGATGTAGATCCTGAATCCTTTGTGTCTTCATTCGGTGCAGAAAGCTATCTGATTCAGAAGTTATTCAACCTTGGTTTAAGTGTTAAATTTTAATCTTCTTTAAAATGAAAAGATATTCTATAATTATATGCCTTTCCTTAATCATCTTTGCTTTTGGGTGTAAAAAGGATTTTTTAAACAGCCAGCCACTTGACAGGTACAGCGACGAAGATGTATTTAAGGACTCTACCCTGACGGGTCTGTTTTTGAATAACCTCTATGCAGGTATTCCTACAGAATTTGCCGGTACAATGCGTGATGCTTTTACTGACCAGCTGTATTCGAGCAGTAACCTAAGTATCTATCAGAATACATTTATTGCCTCAAGTGTGCCGTTCGGCATTCAGAATGCCTATAACAGTGCCTATATTACCATCAGACGCTGCAATATTTTAATCGGTAATATAGATCGCTTGCCGGCAAGTGTTGCTTATAAAAGCAGAACAAGGGATGAAGCCAGGTTTTTGAGGGCTTTGAACTATGCCTACCTGATCAATTACTTTGGTGCTGTGCCGCTGATTACAAAGGCGCAAGACCTCAACGAGAACCTGAATGTGCCGCGTACTTCTTATCAGGATGTTGTCAAATTCATTGTGAGTGAAACAGATGATATTAATAAAGGGCAGTTTCTTGCTTATAAGTATACCGGTGCAAATGTGGGGAGGGTCACTATAGGAGCAGCTCTGGCGCTAAAAAGCCGCGTATTGCTTTATGCCGCAAGTTACGATAACAACTGGCCGGCTGCGTATGATGCCAGTAAAGAAGTAGTTGATATTGCTGGAAAGGCGGGGTACGGATTGTTCGCCAATTATGAAACACTTTTTCATGAGGCCAATGACAATAATTTGGAAGTGATTTTTGATCATCAGTATAAAGCAGATTTCCAGGCTTATCATGTTCATCATTATAATTTGCCATGGGGGCTTGTTCCCCCGGGGCCAAGCGGATTAAATCAGCCTACTCAAAATATAGTGAATGAGTATGAGATGAAAAATGGTAAGTTAATCAGTGAAGCGGGATCGGGCTTTGATCCGGATAAGCCATACGATAACCGGGACCCAAGATTTTATGCCAGTATACTTTACGATGGATCTACCTGGCTGGGCAAGAAACTGGATCTGAAACTGGGATCCGAATACAATCCGACTTTTGCCACATTGGCGACAGGATATGCCCTTCGAAAAATGGAGGAGCCTACATTTGATCCTCTGAATACCTCCAAAAGCTATGGCGGAGGGCAGAATTACATCCTGTTTCGATATGCAGAGATTCTATTGAATTTTGCAGAGGCAGCGTTTAAGCTAGGTAAAACGGAGGAAGCAAGGGGCTATATCAATCAGGTGCGCCGAAGACCCAGCGTAAATATGCCGGAAATTCCTGCTGGCGGGTTGACGATGGAAAAAATTATGCATGAAAGGAATATTGAACTTGCATTTGAAGGCACGCGTCTTTGGGATATCCGCCGCTGGAAAATGGGACCTCAATATCTGGGTTCAGTATTAAAAGGGATTAGTATTATCCAAACCGGATCAGAACCTCGTCAGTATACCGAAACAACGGTTGTACAACGGAATTTTACAGATCGGCTATATCTGTTTCCGATTTACCAGGCCGAAGTGGAGAAAAATCCTGCCTTACTACCCAATAATACCGGGTGGTAAACTAAAAATTCATTTTATTATAAACGATTTTAAAAAAAGTAACCATGAAATATATCACATTAAAAGTATTGTTTTCTACTATCTTATGTCTGACCATCAGTTTCTCCTTTGCTCAGAAGAAACCAGGGTATCTTATTAAGGGGACTTTGACAGACTATCCTTCCGGTAAAGTCTATTTGCAGCATTCCAATAACGATGTTTCCACGATAGATTCATCAACCGTTATAGATCATAAATTCGAGTTTAAAGGCAAGGTTGCTGAACCGATTTTCTGCAAAATTTACATTAAAGATGAAGGAAAAGGAGCGCAGTTTTTACTTGAGAATGCAGAAATTACCTTCAGTGGAAAGAAAGACTCATTGTACTTGGCGAAGATAAACGGAGGTCCCGAAAACACTACTTATATGAGCTTTTACAAAGTAGACTGGAAACCGGTTACAGCTAAGGCAGGGGAGATTTACAAGAGATTAGATAAAGCCAATCAGGGTGGAAAGGTTCAGCTGGATTCTGCCACCAGAACAGCTTTTGATAATGAATTTAAAGCGCTTAACGCGATGAACGACAGCATCATTAACGCTTATGTAAAACGCAACTCAGGTTCTGTTGGAGCTGCGATTGTTATTCTGGAGAGGTACATTAACTATCCTTATTTTGATAATGCAAGGGCACTGATGCCATTACTTAGCGAAAAAGTGAAACGATCTTCATTTGTAAAGCAAATCAATAACGCGCTGATTCTTAATGCTAAAACAGCAGTAGGTCAGCCTGCACCTTTGTTTTCAATGGCTGATAGTGATGGGAAAATGATAAGTCTAACTGATTTCAAGGGGAAATATGTGTTAATCGATTTCTGGGCAAGCTGGTGCGGCCCATGTCGTAAAGAGAATCCTAATGTGGTAAGCGCTTATCGCAAGTACCATGATAAAGGGTTCGAAATTCTTGGCGTTTCCCTGGATACTAAAAAGGATGCCTGGCTGAGTGCTATTAAAGCTGATGATTTAACCTGGAATCATGTTTCAGATTTAAAAGGCTGGGCAAATGCAGCAGCTGCAGTTTATGGAGTAAAATCTGTTCCAGCTAGTTTTCTGATTGGTCCTGATGGAAAAGTAGTGGCCAAGGATCTGAGAGGTGAGGAATTGCATAAAAAGCTGGAATCGATTTTAGCCGGTAAGTAGTTCTTGGTTAGGCATATAGGTGTCATTTTCTTATGGCTAGACTTGTTTTTATGTGTTTTGTTGAATCCTTTCATCGCTTAGTTCTGTAAACACCTCTAATAATAGGGAGAATCACTTCTAAATGTTCTAGAGGATTGCCGGTCTTCCGGCTGAAAAACTGATTGGTAAGAAATTTAAAAGCTTGCATCATTCGCGGCTCACTTAAAAAGACACTGAAAGTGGCACCAGGAGCGCAGATACGAATTAAGTTCAAATCCGCCCGTCTCTGCTAAAAACATCATCAAAGCTTTATAAATCCTGCAAATCCTTGATTTGCAGGATTTTTCTTTTAGTCCGACTATTAAATTTTTCACCTCCCGGATTGTACAACATGARCGCAAATCATCACAATATAGAAACCTTCATAGAATTATCTTTATTAACCCGTACGGATATTCTGACGTTCCAAGGCCTTTTTCCACCGCCATCTACTCTTGGCAACCACGATGTAGCTTCCCGACTCATAAATTCCAAAACTTTGTTTGAATAAACAGAAGGTTTGCCCTCAATTAGTTTTAATTTTCCAATTGTGCCGTTTTTCTCAACTAAGCCCGTAATGATGATCATAGAATCTGTTATCGCAATGGGCTTCCAGTTCTTAAAATCCTGTTCGAGTTTTTTTGTCAATTTTAGAATATCACCCTTAAAAGTAGGACGATAATCAGCAGGACCAAGAAGAGGCTCGGTATTTCCTTCGAATGTGTAAAAATTAAAATGATGCACGAGAGAATCGCGCTGCATTGTTGTTGTCAAGTTGTAAATAACATTGACATCAGTTATTTTTCCGATTCCTTGAAAATTTGTCAGCTTAGCTGTTGTAGGATTTGGGAACGGAAATTTTCCATATTTTTTACGAAACAAATAGAGATCACCATCAAAGGTAAGCGTGTAACGCTCTCCAAAAGTAGGCTGTGGTTTACCCCGGAAAAATATTTCTATTGTTGCTATATCTCTTTTGTCATAGAAAATGACAATATGATCAATGTTCTTATACCGGTCAAAGAATTGTTTAGCTGACGGATTGTAAACATTCACATCAAAGCCCGCTCTTGATATAGTTTGTGCCTGCAGGTGAAAGCCGAAGGCGTATATAAGAATAAATAAAAAAAACATCTTTTTCATAGCCATTATTTTAAGCTCATGGTTGAAGCAAAGAGCGTTTGCTGTCATTTTCATACAGGAAACGTCTGCTGCTAACTAATATTCGTTTCGCTTGTAATATACAGTGGATGAGACATAATCCTGACCTGAAGGTTCCACCACTAAAAATATAAGAAAAAAAATGTGATTTACACTTTTTCATGGCAGGTTTATTCGTGTTTTCTATTTACTTCTGGTTCTCATGAGGGCTCCGCCGTTTTACATCGTTTAACGGCGGCAATGGGTAAGGTTATTTTCTGGTTCCAGGCTTTTTCTTGAACTGGGAAAACAGGTTCTCAAATGCAAGGACTACCCATAGGGCGTGTGCATTGTCTATATCTTTGCCTGAGATCCTCTGCTGAATAATATTCAGGTAACTGGCACTTAGCTTTACGTTCTTGAACACTTCATACCCGGCACCTACGCTGATCCTGTTCTGATCAAATATATTGGGGTTGTTCTTAACCGCTTTTCCAAACTGGATAAAAACCTCTTCGGACACAAAGACCGACAATGGTTTGTCTTTTGAAAGGACGCTGAGCAATGGCTTCTCCAGTCTGATTTGATACCTGGCACGCCAGTTGGGCTGATAGTCCCCGTTATAAGCCAGGTCACGCATCCGGTATTCTAAGCTGTACCTGTTTGAATAATTGAAAAACCTAAGCTTTTGTTCATTCTCCAAACGCGCAGAAACCCGGTATTCCTTAACACCCTCTGGTTTGACATCTTCAGGACCATCATAAAATACATGAGAGTCGAAATAGGCAATTGGTGATAATGAAACCTTCGTATTGGGTGTGAGTTTATAGTTCAGCCAGGGCCATACGCTTATGAAATGCGGAGCTTCAAAAATATTGCCTGTACCTACCGACTGGGTTCTTTTCTGCAGGTAAATTTCCCACTTAAGTTTGCTGTTGATCGTGTCTGCTAAAATGAGGCGTCCCCAGAACACCCCATGGCTATGTTGTTTTTGTGCGTAAATGCTGGTAGATATGGTGGCTATGCATATCAGCAGTAAGAGTCTTTTCAAAGTCTATCAATTTAGTCGACAAAAGAGCTGAATTATTCGCACTTCTCCAAAAGAGCATGATCAAATAATTGTTATTCAATTATTACTCCGAGCAATTGGTCTACAATGGGAAAAAGTGCAACTGCAAAGACTGGGAAGTCATTTTTTCTGTCCATAATTTAGACAGAACTCCCGATGAAATTCTCATGCATTGTAATGAATTTTTAAAAAAGTATAGGGATAAGATTTGAGGTCGCATCAGCTCGGGCTTGTAAATTGTATATTTCACCAAAAGTGACGAAGACCCACGTTCCGCGAAAGAGGTGGCCGCATGCGGAATAATCCCCACCTTAAGAATATTTTGAGTAAATTCAATCGCCACTCAGCTTGGACTTGAAGTTTTTGGAGATCTCATATCTTTGTTGATAGTTAACGCAGGCGGACTCATTTATTTGATCAGGGTGTTTATTAATGTAGTTTCGCCTTTGATTTGCATCAAGATAGAATCTCCTATCATAGCGGGTGTTCCCGCTAGTATCGTTGCGCTACCGATCATATCTTGTTTTATTTTTGATTCTGTAATTAGACCGGTTTCCTTATCAATTTTATTCTTTGAATCCATAATGCCGGACATGTTAAGCCGATAGGACTGCCCTTTAAGCTTTTCTAATACTGCTGTTGTAGGGGTTTTCAATTGAGTTGTTGGACCACCGTCCACCTCAATATGGACTTTCATGGATTGATATGTGACTTGAAATGTATAAACGCTATCATCTACTGCAAGTACTTCATAACGATTTAGACCTTGTGAAGTTGTGGAAGTACTCATTTTCCTTCCTGAAACTGTTTGAGTGATGGTAGATTTTAAAACAATGCGCTGTTCATACTTCTGACCTTTATTGAGTTTAATCAGAATTCTTTCAGGAGGAGTTTTACAAGCGAAAAGAATGGTTGAGGTCAGGACCAGTAGTGTTAAATTTTTCATGAGGAGTTAATTGGATGATAAGATAAGAAAATTCCAACTATCACAGCCCCAAAAATTGATTTTCTTTTATTAGCGGAAGAGCTAAGTGTACAT
>NZ_JBFTNT010000069.1:0-16815 GCF_056397585.1 Pedobacter sp. 05L430
GAACACAAGTTTTTGAACACAAGTTTTTGGAATCAGATTACTCGCCTAAATTAAGTTATAATATTTCCTCTTCTAAAGCAGGTCAGAATGATCCTGATTATCGATTTGTAACCCTGGCAGACTATACACCACGCAATGGAGGATATTATGAGAAACCTACATCTGGTAATGTTGTTACCAACCCCGATCAGGTTTTTAGCACACATTTATACGCACTTTCTTCTGGTTATGTGAATGGCTTTGGTGCTTATGGAATTATACAGGCCGAGCCCAATGGTCGGCGGTACAGAAATCTGGATGAGACCAATTATAACTATAAGGCAGATTTATCTGTGCCGTTTAAATTATTCGGACAAAAGCAAGAGCTAAAAACCGGAGTAAATTACCTGAACCGCGACCGGGTATTTACAGAAAATGTGTTGTTCTTACCAGGCTCTAATTTTTCTTCTAACAAGTCTTTGCCATTGTATACAGTTTCCGGAAACCTGGATCGTTTGGTGAGCAATGAGATTATTGGCATTCATGCACCAACTGCAGGCATGGGCGAAGGCGCAAGCCCGGTAGGAGGATTCTTATACAACAGTCAGAAATCGCCGAACAACTATACCGGTTTTTTTGAGACCAAGGCAGCTTATGCCATGTTGGATTTAAAAGTGACCAAAGATTTAAGATTCACCGGTGGTATTCGTTTTGAATCTACCAATATCCAGTCGGCCGTTGATACTTCAGGTGTGTTCCTTGATCCTGCTTTAACAGCTCCGGGTACCAATATTCCGCTTACTTTAATGAGTCCTAACTCGGTTTATAAGCCTGGTTATAAGCCTTACTATTCTTTGAACACCACTTATAATTTTAGGGAAAATATGAACTTCAGGGCTGGTTTTAATACTACACTTGCCAGACCCGAATTAAGAGAGATTACCAATGTATTTGAATTTGATGCTTTCCAAATGGGATTGGTTGTGGGTAATCCTAATCTGATCAATCAATACACTCAAAACCTGGATTTTAGGTGGGAGTGGTTCCCTAATAGTGGAGAAGTTATCGCGGTGTCTTTGTTTGGCAAAAGGATTGAAAATCAGTTGTATAAGGTCTTTAGCTTAAAAACCAGTGGTTTAGCAGCAACATATCCTGAATATCCAACCATCAGATTTGAAAATGATCCAAACGTGGGTAAAGTATGGGGAGTAGAATTCGAGATTGTAAAAGACCTGGGAAGGATGTGGGACCCGCTCCGCAACTTCTTTGCAGGAACTAACCTTTTACTGGCACAAAGTGATATCAAAAAATCACCGGAAAGATTGGAAGCCAACAGGTCTTTGGACAGGCATACGCCAGATAACAGCCCTTTGTTTGAGCAAGCCCCCTTCTCTATTAACGGTTGGATAAATTACGACAATAAGAAATCAGGTACCAGCCTTACCGGCACATTTAACATGGTTGGTGAGCGTTTGATACAGATTAATTTAACCGGCGAGCCCGATCTGTATACCCGTCCGGTGCCTATGCTGGATTTTGTGTTTAGTCAACGTGTAACTAAGCGCGTTATTTTTAAGGGATATGCTAAAAACATATTAAATCCTGCAATTGAAACCGTATATGCCAACCCAGGTACCGGTGGTAAATGGTATGGAAATAAATACCTGAACCGCAGTTATAAACGTGGGGGAGAATTTATGATGGGGTTCACTTATAATTTGTATTAAAGATGAAGAAATTAACGAAATACACTCAGCAATTGCCATTATTCCTTGGATTTTTGATGTTGCTGGGGCTAGGTTCCTGTAAAAAGGAAAAGCAGGATTTTGAGTACGATAACAGGCTAATCACAGACGCTCGTAAAAACTCATCACTGCGTATTATAAACCTGGGGAATTATGGTCAGGTGATAATGGATGGTGATACACTGACCAATAACAGGTATGTTTTGCCTACAGATCCAATCTCTACAGTAATACCGGGCACTAAATATTTTCCTGAAAACGGGGGTAAACTGGGTTCAACATGGAACATTCCTCAATCGCTTTTAAAAAACGGAAAGGCCCGCTTTTTTACCGAAATTGGGGGGTATAATACTCCGGGTGATAAGCTTACAATCGATCTTCAGGAAGATGCAGCACAGGCTATGGATTATTACCTGCTCGCCACAGAACGTATTGTAGACGGAGAACCTAAATATCTAAAAATTCCGCGTGCGGTTTCTCCCCCTTCAGATCCTGCCAAGTTTAAAGTAAGGCTGCTCAATCTTTCTTCGAATATTGAGATAAGTGATATGGAGAACCTGGTAGGGCCAATGAGCCTTACATGGGCTGATGGCACACCAGTAAGTGGTACGACCAGTAACATCTTGCCGGGGCAATATTCTGATTATATCGAACTGCCTTATACTACCGCGCAGCTAAAGGTGTTAACCTCAGCAGGGATTCAGGTGCCAGGTACTACTAAGATGCCGATTTTTCCGGCAACATCAACCCTTACCTCTGTCCGTGGCTGGCCTCCTGAGGATACACACCTAACTTTCAGTGCATTTAAAAGCTTTGTGCCAGGAGGGATTTATACCATTGTTATTGCGCCATATAATTTTACGATCCCATATTTAATCGGTAATCCTGGTGAACAGGTTTCAGGATATCAGAATGCCATCATGATCATGAATGATATCAGTGAACCACTGAATGTAACCTATGCAAGAGTGCAGGCAGTAAATACCCTGGTAGGCATAGACGKGGTTAAAATAACCATGAATGGAAATGTATTGGGTAATGCACTAGCCTATACCGAGCATACAGATTATCAGAATTATATAACGGGAAATTATACCATCGAAGCTAAAGATGCAGCTGGAAATGTATTGGCCAGTAATCAGCTGAGGTTAGATCCTAATACTAATTTTACTTTATGGATTCATCCTGACGCCAGTGGTAAGGCAACCATTAGTGCGGTGGCTAATGACTTAAGCAGGGTAATTCCGGGTAATACGGCCACAGATGACGCCACGTATGTGCGCAATAAGCTAGACTATCCTTTTAGTATCCGTTTTCTTAACCTTTGCCCGGACTTACCCTATGTCACTTTTACAAAAGATAACGGTCAGTCTTTTCTTCATAATTACAATAAGAATCCGGCGGCAATAAATAACCTGAGACCTGGTATTTTCCCGACCGAAGCCCCATACATACAAATTGATCAGGATAATATTCCATATAAAATTATGGCTTTCCGTTCTGCGCCAGGGGTAATTCCCGGAAGCTGGGCAAGTGACATACCTGTATTAACAGGACAGGACCTGATTGCCCGACCGAGCTTATATGTGAGGGGTGGTTTACCAAACCATGAGCCTGGTATTTATACCATTGCGTTGGTCGGCAGTACCGGTACATCAGTCCCTTCTGGTCAAAAAGCAAGGATGATTATTCTGAAACACACCAAATAAAAGAGACAACATTATGTTACTATCAAGAATGAAGAATGTCATATTTTACGCTGCTATCGCTCTGTCGTGCTTTGCGATAGGTTGTTCTAAAGTAGAATATAAAAAAATCGATGATCCAGCTTATCTAAGGGTTTTTAACAACCTGAATTATAAGATTGGAATAGATAATAAGGACGAACAGCTCCCCTTTTTAACGATGCTGATTGATCCGGAAATGGATCAGAACGGTATGCCAGTCAGCGCTCAGATTAAAGGGGATTTTCTGGATAAGCGTGATCCTTATGCGCCACCTTACCCATCTCATATTGGGAGTGGGACAAGTGTAAACAACCCGGAGTATCCGGGCAGGGAAAATGTGTTGGTCGGACCTGTTTTAAATGGTTTCGATTTAAGCAGCTGGGCGCAGATTCCATCAGGTAAACACCGCATTGTGTTTATGTTCCGTCCAAAAAACACCGTTCCGTTTTTTAACCTGGATCCTAAACTGAAAAAAAGTTTCCTGATCGATACTACGATGGTGTTGGATAGCAAGGAGGTATATACCCTGCATGTGTTGCAGAAAGATTTCCTGACGAAAAGGAATGGCATTTACCTTAGAAAAGAGAATTTTCACAAACTGCCATTATCCGATTCCTCAATCTATGTTAACTTCTATAACATGAGTGCCAAGGGATACTGGCAGGCAGATAACGACGCTAAAGGAGGCAACGAATACGGAAAGGGAGCCATGGGAAATGGTGTAAAAGACCAGATGAATATTTTTGTAACCCTGTATAAAAACAGGACTGTTTCTTCACCAAAAATATCCGGTTATAACGGAAAATATCTGGGCAATTTAACCAGAAACGCTGACGTACTTGAAGTTAGCCCGTATTACAGTTTTCCATTGTTTGCCGATGCAAGCGCTGGAGGTATTTTTACTGACATGTGGCAGCGGTTTGATTTTCTGGCACCCGGCATGGACATTAGAAATATTCCTTATGGCCCCACCGTAAATCAAACGGATGGGAACTGGGCTTCTATAAACTGTTTAACACCGTACCCGGATTACAGGCAATGGAACGAGATCGTAATGCCCAATATGATTGTAAACATCCACTCCGGTAAATATAACCCGCGGTCGTTTGCCACTGTAAATACCATTGAGATTGTAAATGGAAATGTTTACCTCAGTACCATACAGCGTAAATATGCGCCTCCAGTTTACTAATGGTTTAATCCAATAATTAGAATAATGAAATACGAATCATTAAAGAAATGCCTTTACTTCCTGTCGGTGTTGTGGTTGCTGGGTTTAAACGCCTGTAAGCACGACGATCTTCATATTGATAAGGCGAATGACAATTTTCGACCTGGCTTTGACTTTGTAAAGAATAACTATGACCTCAGCTTATTTGCTTCGGCAATAGAGAAAACAGGAATAGGACCAGAGTTAAACGGTGCCGGGCAATTTACAATCTTAGCCCCCAGTAATGCTGCCTTTAATATCATAGGGATAAACCGCCCCAGCGATTTTGATAAAATGAACCCTGATACATTAAAATTTCTGGTACAACGCCATATTTTAAATGAACGGATAATGTTAAAGGATATTCCTTTTAATGGGATAGATGTGCGTTACCGTACACTGGCGKGGACTGAATTGTATGCTTCCATTGTTAGCAGAGATAACAGCAATACTTTATATTTTAATGGCTCACTTGCCAGCAGAAAAGATGTAACGCTGGCAAATGGTACCTTACATGTACTGGACAGGGTAATGAAATCTACTGCAAATACCACCGTACAAGGTTGGTTGTCTGCCAGACCTGAATATAGCATCCTGGTAAGCGGATTAAAGAAGTTCGGATTCTGGGATGAACTGGCAACAGAGGGACCTTACACCATACTGGCCCCAAAAAATAAGGAGTTTGAAGCGAATGGTATGACTGCGGAGGTAATTGCCGGCTTAAATGTAAATAGTTATATCGGCGACCGTCTGTTTGGCTGTTATGTGATGAGAAAGAAGCACTTTTTTGTGTCAGATTTTGTGGTATTCAGTATCATCAACAACGATTCCTTTTACTATCATCCGGTAGCTAATGATACTTATATCATGACAATTACTGCCGGCAGGTTCAACTACGACAACATTTACGATCAATCTATTGGCTATAATATTGAAGTAAGGACGAATAAGAACTTCCCTTATGACATTGTGACTAATGTAAAAGGACACGATCAGAAAGCGATAGATAACCTTACCGATAATGGCCTGGTACAAGACCTTCAAGGTATTTTAATCCTTCCTGAGCAGGCAATAAAGAGTAATTAGATGATTTATAACAAGAATAAGATGAATTTAAAACTTATCAATATCTGCCTGTTATTTATAACATTGGCATCTTGCAGAAAAGCTGAATTTCAGCCTGAAGTTGAAGGTGTGCAGGTACCTGCAGAAGATTTAACTATTACACTGAACCAGGTGCTGGAGGCATCACCATATGTACTTTTTAAAGCAGCCTGGAAACGCAGCAATATGAACAGTATTATAGAAAAAAGAGGTAGTAATGCCCCTATAACCCTTTTGGTGCCAAGTGATGCGGCGTTTACTGCAGATGGAATGACTTTAGAAGTCATTAATAACACCAGCCCTGCTTTATTGGATAGCTTGCTGCTTTACCATACTTTATCGGCGGCTGTTAACCCTAAAGACCTGAGTGAAAGGGGAGAAAATACGATTGGTATCAGCTTGCTGGAAAATACCCATATACAAGTAAAGGGATATGATAACCAATACCAGACCGATCCTTATTTCTACCGACAATACATCAATGTGTCGGGCAACGAATTGCTGATTAATGGTAAAAAAAGCGGAGGCTCGGCTGTTACTCTGGCAAAAAACGGGACCTTCTGGCCAATAGATCACGTGCTGAAAAAACCAGAAAAAACAATGTTACAGGCTTTGCAGGATGATGGCCGTTTTGGAATGTATATTGAAATTATGACCAAAACCGATATGCTTTGGGATGAGGCTATGATGGGGGCAGTTGATCGCGATCGATTTCCCAAAGGATTGTCGATCGACGATAATTACCTGATCTTCAAATCTATTTTTGCTCCCACAGATGAAGCGTTTCATCAGGCAGGATTTAAGACTGTGGATGATTTGATGGCATTGAATAACCGTAATCCTCTTCCGTATTTTGATTGGGATACCTATGAGCAAGTCGGTACCGGATATGCAACGGATACCTTATTGACCATGCATCGTTGGGGTAGGATTTTTAAAGAAAGGGACGGTTGGGGCCCCGGAGACGATAATCCGGATAGTTTTTATTCGAACGATCTGAACAATAAACTATTGTCGGGCTATGCGCTGACTACCTCTGGGTATTCGGGAACTATTCCAATTATGTATGTGCCATTTGATTTTGGTAAAAATGAAGCAGGACAAGTAACTGTAAAAGTCAAATCATCCGCTCACTCGGCCGCAACCATTGTTGAGGGAGACATCAACACTTTAATGGGGCCAATACATGCGGTAAACCGGTTAATGCCGCCTAAGGATTTTAAATTCTGACCGGTATCATTAGCTCATAAAGATTAATAGAAACATGAATTATTTACATAGAATATCAATTAGGCCATTGGGCATTTTCCTTATGCTGATCAGTTGTAGTATGATCCTTAACGGCTGTAAAAAGGATGATGCCGTTAAAGTTGTCGATAACAATAAGATCAGCGCAATTATAGCAGATAATTTTAACCTTTCTGTCTATAATACTGCCTTGATAAGGACAGGATTGGCCAAAATTACTGACAAGGAAGGTTTGTATACCGCTATTGCACCCTCAGATGATGCTTTTGAAAATGCGGGTTTTGGAAATGCAACAGCCATCTTAAGTATGGATCCTTCCAGGGTATCCTCTATCATGAATTACCACATCCTAAATGGAGTTTATGAGTTTGATAAATTGCCTTTTTTGTTTAACCAGGAGGTCAAATCTGCTAACGGAGGTAAACTTTTTGTAACACATTGGGTGAAACAAGGTGATACCATTTTAACAATTAATGGATCCAAAATAGTCTCAAAAAATGTACGTGCATCTAATGGATTAATTCAGGTTATAGATCGTGTACTGGAGCCATACAGCCATAGTAAGGTTATAGAAGCCATCGCTTCAGACAGGGATTTAAGTCTGTTTTATCAGGCTTTACAACGTTCTGGTCTAGCAGAAACATTAAATGGTCAGGGCCCATATACCGTATTTGCGCCAAGTAATGCTGCAATGACCGCCTTCGGACTGCATACTATTGAAGAAATCAATAGCATGGACCCTGCAGTTTTGCTGGGCTTAATGCGCTATCATATTTTGTCTGACCGCAGGTTTGTATACGATTATGTGCTAAGTACTGGTACATCTAACCGTAGTGACCAAACCATGATTGATGGAAAATCTATTCAGGTAATCCTTAAACCTAATCCTCAGATCGCCGGTGCATTTATAGGTATTGAATTGAAAGGAACAGGAAATACATCGGTTATCCAATTGACAAAACAGGATGTACTTACCGGTAATGGGGTAGTACATACCATTGGAAGCCTATTGAAAATTACACAGTAATTAAGATTTTAGAGATGACAGTAAGAAATACAATTTACAAAATATTTTTACTCCTGTGTATGTTACTGCCTTTTGCTGCGGTAAGCCAGGAAACCAGTGGTACTTTAAATGGAAACGTGCTGGATGCCGGAGGACAACCGCTACCGGGTGCTTCTGTTACGGCGATACATCAGGCTTCAGGTACAAAATATGCCACAGCCACAGATAAAAACGGACATTATTATTTGCCCAATCTTCGTATTGGAGGCCCGTATTCAGTAGAAGCAACTATGATGAGCATGAAAAGCGATAAGCGGGATGGAATCTCTATCCGTTTGGGTGCGGCAGTCGTTTTAAACTTTGCATTGAGCGACCAGGCACAACAACTTACGGAAGTGGCAATTAAAGCCACAAAAAAAGGAGCTCAGGCAAGTACTTATGGCTCAGGAAAAAACATCAATGCCGATCAGGTTCGTAATATGGCTACTGTATCAAGGAGTATAACCGACGTTACTCGTTTAGTGCCACAGGCCAGTAAAGACAATAGTTTTGGCGGATCCAATTTCAGGTATAACAACGTAACAATTGATGGTGCCATTAATAATGATGCCATTGGGTTTAGTCCTTCCTTGGGTGGCCAGTCGGGTACTTCTGGAATGGCAGGAAGCTCAACCAGAACTAATCCAATATCCATTGACGCAATTGAGGATATGCAGGTTTATTTAGCTCCTTATGATGTTAAGATCGGCAACTTTACGGGAGGTTCGGTAAATGCAGTAACCAGAAGTGGAACCAATTCTTTAAGTGGTTCGATATATGGTTTCGGCCGTAATGCTGCGGTAACCGGCAAGGATAGGGTAGGATCACTAGGGAAAATGAACAGCGACTTTTACGATTACCAGACCGGCTTTCGTGTGGGATTCCCCATTATCAAGAATAAATTATTTTTCTTTAGCAATGAGGAGATTACTCATAGGCAAGATCCTTCACAATTGATTGCAGGTATTGCCGAAACCGGTCATATTTTAAGTGCTAAAGATGCGGCTGACATTACTGCTGCCAATTTCTTTAACGCCGGAACTGCAGGATTGTTTAATACTTATGCCAAGTCGACCAAGTTTTTTAATCGTTTAGACTGGAACATCAACGACAAACATCAGCTTGCAGTTAGAAATAACACGATCATTTCTGAAGCTTCCCATATGGACAGAGATCAGCAGGATTTTAGGTTCAGCAGCATGGCCTTTTTGCAAAAGAATAACCAGAGTTCTACAGTGGCCGAACTCAAAAGCAGGTTTAATAATAGCCTATCTGGTAATTTATTGGCAGGCTTTACTGCTGTAAACGATTCAAGAAATCCCTTTGGTGATCCAAGTCTGCCGCAGGTACAAATTGCAGGCAGAACACCCGGTACCACCATTTACGTAGGCACCGATCGTGAGGCCAGTATTTTTGATATGAAACAGCGTACATTAGAGCTTACTGCCAATTTAAACTGGAATATTGGTAAGCATACCCTTACCATGGGTACACATAATGAGTTTTATAACATCACTTATGGTTTTGTAAACGCATGGAACGGGAGGGTAGATTACTTAAGTATCGAAGATTACCTCAGCAACAATCCTTACCGTGTTCGTGGTGCTTACAGTTATGAAGACAACAGCCGTTCGTATATTGAACAGCACCCGGGTGCTAAGTTTAATATCAATTTGTATAGTTTATATTTTCAGGACGAAATCCGCGTATCTGAAAAGCTGAAAGTAATTCCCGGGTTGAGAGCAGATATGGCTTATCTGGGTGATAGACCAGAACTGAGCGAAAAGACCCGTACAGCATCAGCCGATCCTTATTTTGGAAACACATATACTTATACACCTTTAAGCAGGATTACGAACAACTATTTGAATAAGATACAGCTGTCGCCGAGAGTAGGTTTTAGGTATGATTGGAATGGTGATCAAAGCCTCATTCTACGTGGGGGCGCAGGGCTTTTTACAGGGCGAATTCCTATGGCCTGGTTGGCGTATGCATTCTATAACAATGGCGATAGCTTTGGAGGTTTTGACCAGAAGGCTGATCAGAAACCTTTTGTGCCCGGTAGCAACCCGCTTGCCGGTGGTGCAAATGGTATTGCCGATTTTATACGCGAGAACGGTGCAATTACCAATAATTCTAATAGTGGCAAAACCCAGATCGATTTAATTGACAATGGTTTTGTGATGCCGCAGGTATTGCGTACCAGCTTAGGTTTGGACTATACTACAGCTAGCCAGTGGAAATTTGGTGTAGAAGCTATCTATACTAAAAATATTAAAGATGTATTGTTTCAGCAATTGAATGTACAGGACAATCCAACCTATTATGGCTATGATAAAGACCATCAGCAACCGGTATATAGCGGAACGGTAGATCAGCGTTTTTCAAATACCTATCTTCTTAGCAATACCAGCAAAGGATACCGTTACAGTTTAACAGCTACTATTGGCAAAAACATCGCTGATCAGCTGCAGACTTCGGTGTCTTACACTTATGGTCAATCAAAAGACCTTTCCAATGGTGTGCGTAACTCAATGGAATCTAACTGGCAGTTGAATCAGTCACTGGTACCCAATAACCCTACGTTGTCCAATAGTAACTTCGATATCAGAAACMGTATTGTAAGTACCATTAGTTACAACAAAATGTGGGCTAAGGCAGGTAAAACCAATGTGTCTTTGTTTATAAGTGCACAATCTGGCAGTCCGTTTACTTATGGTGTTGTTAATAATAGCATCCAGGGATTGCCACAACAGGTAAGTCTGGCCTATATCCCTCACAGAGAAGAGGCAGTTCGTTATTTCCAGGACAACGCTGCCTCAACTGCCATTAAGCAGGCAGAGGCCTTTAATAGCTTTATAGATGCAGATAAATATTTAAGCAGTAAGCGCGGTGGGTTTACAGAAAGAAATGAAGGACGTACGCCATGGAATGTACAGGCAGATCTTCATGTTTCACATGACTTGTTTATGAGTGCCGATAAGAAGCAGTTTATTACGTTTACCGCTGATGTAATGAACCTCACCAATCTAGTCAACAGGAGTTGGGGAGTTCAGTATTTCTCTCCAAATACTTTTAACTCTACCTCAAGTGTTGGTTTAACGCCGGTGCTATTCCCTCCATCTCAAAACTCGGGTGAATATCCATTGTACCAGTTTAAATCGCCTGGTAAGCCTTATAGTATTGATTACTATGGTTCAAGAACGCAGTTGCAACTGGGAGCGAGATATACTTTTTAAGTGATACAGATCAAACGAAATATGATATACGATATGAGTTATTCAAGAAAATTTAATACCGGGATGCATAAGTGGATCGGTGTGCTAAGCCTTTTTATTTTGTTCACTAGTGCCTGTAAAAAGGACAAGACAGAACTAGTTAAAGTGCCTCTGGTGGTTACAGATTATTATCCAAACAGTGGTGCCCAGGGCACACTGGTAACGGTAGAAGGCACAGGATTTAGCAATAAAGCCGATGAAATATCGGCCACATTTTCTGGTGTAAAGGCTGAAATTGTTAGCGCAAGCTCTACTGCCGTGGTAATGCGTGCACCGGCTTCGGCAACAAGCGGTGCCATTATAATGAAAGTAAATGAGGAAAGCATCAGTATTGGTAATTATACTTATCAGGAACTAAGTATACAGGCGATCAGTCCGGTAAACGGGGCTGCTGGAACACATGTTCGTATTACTGGTGCTGGTTTTAGCAGTACAACAGGCCCGGCAGAAGTGTACATAAATGGGAAAATGGCTGTTGTAGTGAGTGCCAGTGACAATCTGCTGGTAGCTGAAGTGCCTGAAGACGCAGGCACCGGTCCGGTAACCGTTAAGGTAAATGGAAAAGAGGCTTCAGGACAAACCTTTAAGTTCCAGGTCATATCTGGTATTAAGCCTGCAAGTGGTGGCAAAGGTACACGTGTGAAAATCTCTGGAGGTGGTTTTGATGAAGTAACTGCCGGTAACCATGTAGATTTTAATGGTAAACTCGCGTTGGTAACTGAAGCGGCCGAGGATTATCTTGTGGTTGTTGCGCCCGCCGATGTGCAGACCGGCCCGGTATCGGTTACCATTAATGATCAAAAAGCGACTGGACCTGTATTTACAGTTGTGCCCATGCCGGTAATTGAATCTGTAACGCCGTTGAGTGGGCCGTCAGGTGCTGAAATGACCATTTTGGGATCAAACTTTAGCCCGCATACAGATGAAAATAAGGTAACTATAAATGGAAAAAGTACCACTGTTCTTACTGCAACGCCTTTTAAGGTTACCTTAACTATTCCAGGTGGAACAGGTGATGGGAAGGTAATCTTGAATGTAAATGATCAGATTGTTCAGGGCCCTGATTTTAAAGACCAGAGTTTAGGCATTTCTAAAATGACTCCTGACAATGGCCTGTCAGGTACACGGGTTACCATTACCGGAACAGGGTTTAGTGCTACTGCATCAGCAAATACAGTGACCTTTAATGGGCTAGCAGCACAGATAGTCAGTGCAACAGCTACCAGCCTGGTGGTAATTACACCACCTGCATTAACATCTGGTCCGGTAAAAGTGGTAAATGCAGGTCAAAGTGCATTGTCACCGGTTAACTTTAACCGTGCAGGTGTAATGACTTTAGCGGGTGGGCCAAATCAAACAGTTCTGGATATCAGTGAGCGTGGTGCAAGTATTGCCGTAGATAGCCGTGGAAACGTATTTGTGATGGAACTTAATAACCATGTAATTAAAAAGATTACTCCAGAAGGCGTTGTTTCGATATTCGCAGGAAGCCCGACAAGAGAAACCGGTAATCAGAACGGTACAGGTACTGCAGCGCGGTTTAATTTTAGCTTTAATTCGGGTATCGTAATTGACAAGCAGGATGTGTTATACGTTGTCGACGGTTTAAATAACAGCATTCGTAAAATTACACCTGCAGGTGTGGTAAATACCTACGCAGTAAACCTTAATGGACCTGGTAAACTGGCTATTGATGATAATGGAGATTTATATGTGCAAACGCAGTATAGTTTAACAAAGGTTGATAAGTCTGGAGTCAGAACGGCTGTAAGAGGTTTTTATGGGGGGAATGAAGCCTCGAGGCCTGTCATTATAGGTCCTTACCTGTACTATACAGATAATGATAATCTTTTAATTAATCGTTTTGGCCTGATCGATGCGTCAAACCTTCGTGGATGGGCAGGAAATGGTGAATTTGGAAATTCTGATGGCCCTAAAAATCAATCGATGCTGGCTATTCCAAAAGGATTCATTTACGACGGAAAAGGYAACTTCTATTTCTCTGATGGTTTTAAACAAACAACCAGAAAGCTGAATATTACGCTTAATGAACTGAGCACGGTTTCCAGTCAATCGACTAGTGGGTCATATAAAGATGGAGGGTTGATGGATGCAGAGTTCCGCAACAGAGATGACATGGCTATGGATAAAGATGGTAATATTTATATCGTCGATGCAGGAAATAATGCAATCCGGAAAATGTTTTTAAAATAAGTTTCAAGTTTGATTATGCTCAATTCCGGGCCGGCAGTCGCTGGCCCGGTTTATTTACAAACACATCAGCTGAGCAATTAAAAAATTCACGGTTAACATACAGTTCATATGCTGTTTTTATATTTGTCTCTGTATCAGTTCAATAAAAAACATTATGGAAATCAATTACCTGGTTGTCGTACCCGTCCTGATCTTGGTCATTGCCCTGATCCTATTCCTGATCCGCAGGAACAGGAAGGACCAGAAAAAATTAGAGCGAGAGCTGAACCAGTCAGAGCTGAAGCCTGAAAAGCATGATAAAGATCATATCTGACAGTTAAAGAAAAAGCCAAATGCCTAAAAATATAATTCTGTTGTTATGCTGGATGGCCACCTTCTGTCCTGCAKATCTCCCTTACGGCTATGATCAGGTGACGATGCTGGAAAAAAAGATCAGTATCATCGTTTATCCGACAGAAATACTGGAAAGTGTCATCTATCGACTCCAGTTGAGCGTGGGTACAACTTTTGAATTCAATATCCGGGTGCTGGCACCCTATCAGGCAAAAGGGAGCAGTTATAAAGAGGTCTCCTTGAAACAGATTCTTGATCACCAGCTCGCAGGTACATCTTTGAAGTATAAACTAAAAAAAGGGAAATTGGTCTTATACCATTCTCCCCTTTGATCGATCACTACCTAAGAAATAAGGTAATTGATCCCTTAGACGCAAATTCAAGTGAACAAAAAACATACAATATTAAATCTTTCAACACTAATCTTCATTATCGTGGTAGGGTGCAACAATAAATATCCATTTAAATCCCCCTATGAGATGGCCAGCGGATATGTAATTGGAAAGGAGAGCTGTAATGAGGATACTTCAAAAGACTATTGGCTAATTGAAATTGTATCATCATCCTCGGCAACTCAGCAATATGGTGATACCCTTACCCTTAATGGAGTTAAGTATACTAATGTAATAAAAGCAACTGGTCTCTCCCAGACCTTAAAAATAGCTGGAGAAAAGGTGGGTTTTGATTTTAATATCGCTGGCACCGCCACTTTAACTATGGGATGCGCTATAGATACTCCTAAAATATACAAACTAAAACTAGCTAATATCATACATAGCGGGAGATCATCATTTTAATCCTAGCAGATCAGTTTCAATAAGAAAGGCATAGGGATATACTTTTTAAAATTTAGCTGAGATTGATAAGATACCAATGAGTTTAATGATTTGTCCTACTTTGCGCTTATAGCAAGCTAAAAATTTAACATGGGAAAACACCAGTGGGCATGAGCTCAGACCTGCAAAAAAATCTTTTTACAATAAAGTAAAAGTAACCCACAATTAATATCTTATTTATATCCCTTGCCGAGTTTTGCGGGTAATATCATGGGGTCAAATAAAGAGCTGGTTAATTTTGAGGTGCTCTATAAACGCTGGAGTGGCATGCTGCATCAATATGCCCTTTATTTTGTAAAGGATGAAGAAGCCGCTGCCAGTTTGGTGAACGACCTATTTGTGCAGCTTTGGTTTAACAAAACCAGTCCTGATAACTTAAAAGGCTACTTGTTCAGGGCGATAAAAAACTCCGCGCTTAATTACCTGAAGCAGTATAAGAACAACTCATTGACTTTACTTGAGCAGGATGACCTCACTGCAATTTCTGATCTTTCCTTTGCCGATGAGGTTACCAGTGAATCTGAGCAACTGGTTTTTCTACATTTTCTTATTAGTAAACTTCCCGAGCGGCGGCAACTGGTTTTTAAAATGCACAGAATAGAAGGATTCAGCTATGCAGAGATAGCGGAATTGCTGCAGATTTCGGTTAGAACTGTAGAAGACCATCTTTCAAAAAGTATGCAGTTTATCTATGATCGGTCCCAACATTTAATTCATAGAAAGTTAACAGAAGCTTAACCGATTACAGCCCGTATTTTCTGCCTGCACAATTGTCTTTACTGTTGAAAGAGGATAATTATGGATAATAAATTATGGGATTGTATTGTTAAGCGATTGTCTGCTGAAGAGACCGCCGAGTCGGCGGCCATGCTTGATGCCTGGCTTATCGAAAATAGAGGACACCAAGAGGAATATTTAAAGATACAAGTGCTTTGGAAGTTGACAGAGAAGTTACCTGCTCAAGAACAGCTAGATTTTGAAATCGTAAGAGAAAGAATTTCTGAAACAAACCCAACACCTCAGCTTACACTGGTAGATAATGCTGCCCGTTGGTGGAAGTACGGCCTGGCTGCGGCAATGACCGGTATCTTCCTGCTTACAGCGCTTTTTTACTACCGATCAGCTCAAAACTCAGCGCAGCCTGAAGAATGGGTATTGAAAAGTGCGGGAGCAGGTAAAATGATCAGGGTTTTATTGCCTGACAGTACACTCGTATGGCTGAATTCAGGAAGTGAAATTCGCTATAAACGTGACTTTAGAGACAATAAGCTAAGGTTGGTGAAACTGAAAGGAGAAGCATATTTTGAAGTCACGCATGATTCATCACATCCTTTTGTCGTCAGTAGCGCAGGAATGAATACTACGGTTTATGGAACCAGTTTCAATGTACGGGCTTATGATACCGAAGGGGTTATGGTAGTTGCCGTCAATTCGGGTAAGGTCGGGGTAACCACATCTGAAACTACTAAGGCAGTATTTCTATTGCCAAGTGAAAAATTGATATATAACAGGGGAAAGTCTGTGGCCCATAAAATAAGCATTTCCAGTAGTGATGTAGATTCTTGGGTGTCAGGTGAACTGATCTTTGAACAGACTCCGTTTAATGAAGTTTTTGAAGCCTTAGAAAGAAAGTACAACATCAAAATCAATACCGGAAAAACTAACTATACCGGTTGCAAGCTGACTGCAAGATTCAGGAACAAATCTATAAACGAAGTTCTTAAAACACTAAATCTCTCTATGAACATACGATCAAAATTTGTAGGACAAACCATTTACATAGAAGGAGGAGGATCATGCAGTAGCAACAAATAAAAAAACCGATCCTGTTTGCGCAGGAACGGCCTTAATTCTTAGCCAAACGGCGGCGAACCGTTGACTATATCTTATCATTTAAATCGTAAAAATTTAAACAACTCAAATTTATGAAAAAAATTAATGAGGCTAGGCGCCTTATGAAAATAATTATGCATGCATGTTTAGTAATTAGTCTTATTTCAGTGATCTCCATTCAGTTGGTAGCGGCTTCTGCAGTACGTGGTCAAAGCGGACTGGATAAGCGCATTAGTATTAATATGCGTAATGTGGCTTTCACC
>NZ_JBFTNT010000070.1:0-16811 GCF_056397585.1 Pedobacter sp. 05L430
GTATTGCCATATGGCGATTCTGCTCTTTTTGTAGGGGCTGATTCTGTTACCGGCAACACATCTGGTTGACCATAAACGGTACATGATGAAGAGAACACCAATTTAACTGAACTGTTAAACGCAGTAATCAGGTTAATTAGTGAGTAAAAATTATTTTTATAATACTTCAGTGGCTGCTGTACAGACTCTCCAACTGCTTTAAAAGCTGCAAAGTGGATTACTCCATCAATATCAGTGTTTTTCGCTGCAAATTCATTTACCTTAGCTTCATCACATAGGTTAAGCTGAACAAATTTTGGCTTAATTCCTATAATTGTTTCTATCTGATCAAGTATTTTAGGGTTAGAATTAGAGAGGTCATCAATAATTACCACCTCATATCCTGCATTATGCAATTCAACTACTGTATGCGAACCAATAAAACCAGTTCCTCCAGTTACTAATATTTTAGACATTCTTATTAACGATTATATGTTGTAAAATCTTTATGTTCCTTGTTTATTAAAGCCTCAGCTGGCAGTGATTTAAAATATTCGTAGGTAATCTTTAATCCTTCTTCACGACTAACTTTTGGCTCCCAGCCCAAAATCTCTCTTGCTTTTGTAATATCCGGGCGGCGTTGTTTCGGATCATCAACCGGCAAATCTCTTAAAACCAGTTTCTGATTTGTTCCCGTTAGTTTAATAATCTCCTCTCCAAATTGCTTAATTGTTATCTCATCCGGGTTACCAATATTTACCGGCATCACGTAATCACTTAACAATAACCTGTAAATACCTTCTATCAGATCATCAACATAACAGAAAGACCTGGTTTGAGACCCATCGCCAAACACAGTTAAGTCTTCACCTCTTAAGGCCTGACCAATAAAAGCAGGTAAAACACGTCCATCATTTAGACGCATTCTAGGGCCATAAGTATTAAAAATCCTAACTATTCGTGTTTCCACACCATGAAAGGTGTGATAAGCCATAGTCATTGCTTCCTGAAAACGTTTGGCTTCATCATAAACACCTCTAGGCCCAACCGGATTCACATTTCCCCAGTATTCCTCTGGCTGAGGGTTTACACTTGGATCGCCATAAACTTCCGAAGTAGAAGCAATGAGCATCCTGGCTTTTTTATTCTTTGCTAAACCTAACAGATTGTGTGTTCCTAAAGATCCTACCTTTAACGTTTGAATAGGAATTTTAAGATAATCAATAGGGCTCGCAGGCGAAGCAAAATGTAAAATATAATCTAATTTACCAGGTACATGAACAAATTTTGAAACATCATGATGTGCAAATTCAAAACTCTCTAAACCAAATAAGTGTTCTATATTTTTCAGATCCCCTGTTATCAGGTTATCCATGGCAATCACATAATAGCCTTCTTTTATAAATCTATCGCACAAATGCGATCCTAGAAAACCGGCAGCACCGGTTATTAAAACTCTTTTACGTCCCATTAGTTTATTAGCTTACGGCCTACACTATTATAGTAATAACCTAAGTCAATCATCTTTTCTAAGTCGTATAGGTTACGGCCGTCAAAAATAACCTTGTTAGTTAATGTCTGTTCCATTCTTTCGAAATCTGGATTTCTAAAAACAGACCACTCTGTTGCAATCAGCAATGCATCTGCACCTTCCAAAGCTTCGTATTGATTGCTTGAGTACTGAATTTTATCACCTATCAGCGCTTTTACGTTGTCAATCCCTTCCGGATCAAATGCAGTAACCGTTGCACCATGTTTCACTAGCTCTTGAATAATATACAAAGCTGKTGCCTCACGGATATCATCTGTTTCTGGTTTAAAGGCAAGGCCCCATAAAGCGAAGTGCTTGCCTTTTAAATCATTTTTATAGTATTTCAAAAGCTTATCAACCAAAACAATTTTCTGCCTTTCATTCACATTCATCACCGCTCTCAGAATCTGAAAATCATAATTATGTTCATCCGCAGCTTTTGCTAAGGCTTGCACATCTTTAGGAAAGCAGCTTCCACCATAACCGATACCAGGGAATAAGAATCTTTTGCCAATTCTTGCGTCAGAGCCAATACCTTTACGTACAGCGTCAACATCGGCTCCTACAATTTCGCATAGGTTAGCCACCTCATTCATAAATGTTATTTTGGTAGCAAGAAATGAATTAGCAGCGTATTTTGTCAGCTCAGACGATCGCTCGTCCATAAACAATATCGGATTTCCTTGTCTAACATACGGGCCATATAGCTCTAAAAGCAATTTCTTTGCCTTTTCGCTGCTGGTGCCAATTACTACCCTATCAGGTTTCATGAAATCATCTACAGCCACACCTTCACGTAAAAACTCTGGGTTAGAAACCACATCAATTTCTACTGAAGTATTTTCCTTAAAAACAGCCTGCACCTTATCTGCTGTTCCAACCGGAACTGTCGATTTATTAATAACCACCTTATATTCAGTAACCAGCTTCGAAATATCTTTTGCTGCCCCTAGAATATACGATAGATCTGCTGCACCATCGCCACCTGGAGGCGTAGGCAAAGCCATAAAAATAATTTGTGCTTCCTTAATTCCGGCTGCAAGATCAGTAGTAAAAACCAATCTTCCCTGAGCAATATTTCTGTGAAATAGTACATCTAATCCGGGTTCATAAATAGGAACTTCACCATTTTGCATTTTGAGCACTTTGGCTTCATTAACGTCAACGCATATAACGTCGTTACCAGTTTCGGCCAAACAAGTACCGGTAACTAAACCTACGTACCCTGTTCCTATTACGGCTATTTTCATATATTAATTCGGTTTTAATTTTATTGAAGTATCTTCGGCTAAGATAAGAAATAAACACAAAATGCTTTTGCTTTATAATATCGCGATTCAACTTTATGGTTTAATTATTAAAATATTCTCCCTGTTCAATAATAAAGCTAAACTTTTTGTTCAAGGAAGAAGGAATATTTTTGAAAAAATACAAAAAAAGATAGATCCCGCTAAGTCAAACATCTGGTTTCACTTTGCCTCACTTGGAGAGTTTGAACAAGGCCGGCCTTTATTAGAAAAAATTAAAAGTACTTATCCCGAAAAGCAAATTATAATTACTTTTTTCTCCCCATCAGGATACGAAATCAGAAAAGACTACGCCTTGGCTGACGGAGTATTTTACCTGCCGCTTGATACACCCAGTAATGCCAAACAACTTATTGCAGCTATAAATCCTGAATTAGCGGTATTCACTAAATATGAGTACTGGTATCATTATTTTAAAGTCCTTCACCAATCTGGTATTCCACTTTACATTATATCCGGTATTTTCAGACCCGATCAGATTTTCTTCAAATGGTATGGCTCTTTTAACCGCRAAATTTTAAGTTTTGTAAATCACTTTTTTGTCCAGAATGAAGAAAGCAAGCAGTTGCTCAGTCAAATAAACATACACAATGTAAGTATCAGTGGCGATACCAGGTTTGACCGGGTGGCAGAGAATGCAAAATCGCCAAAGGAATTTGAAACAATCAGAAAATTTTGTGATAACAACAACACGCTTATTGCAGGAAGTACCTGGCCGGCTGATGAGCATTTACTAGCAACACTTATTAACGCCTATCCGAACTGGAAATTCATTATCGCCCCTCATGAGATAGATAAAGSGCATATAGACGAAATTGTAAAACTTATCCCTKAATCGGTTAAGTATTCAGAATTAACAAACCAGCCTGTAGATACTCAAACGCTAATAATAGATAACATTGGTCTTTTATCATCTATCTATCAGTACGGACAAATTGCTTATATAGGTGGGGGATTTGGTGTAGGGATACACAATACACTGGAGGCTGCCGCATTTGGAATGCCCGTAATCTTTGGGCCTAGATACGATAAATTTCAAGAAGCAAAAGACCTGATCTCCATAAATGCTGCTGTTAGCATTAAAAATGCTGAGGAATTATTCATTGCATTCCAAAAGCTTACAGAGGACAGAACTTCGGGTGATCTTGCAAAAAGGTATGTAAACACAAAGACCGGATCAACAGATCAGATCATTAAATACATTGCTCAAAATTTTTAGCTCACCGCCATTTCTGCAATGGCATCAATAAACTTTGGATGATCATTAAGGCTTTCAACCAACTGAACATGTTCGCCACCTAAGGCCTTAAATTCTTCATGATATTCAACTGTAATTTCATAAAGTGTTTCCAGGCAATCGGCAACAAATGCAGGACTAAATACAAGTAAACGTTTTTTTCCTTCAGCAGCAAGTTTCTTTAACACATCGGTTGTGTATGGCTGCACCCATGGCTCTTTACCCAAACGCGATTGGAAGCAAACGGTATAATTTTCTCTGGAAATATTCAATTTCTCTGCAAGTAACCTTGCTGTATCATGCCCCTGCGCAGAGTAGCAAAATTTATTGGTATCATTTAAAGTTTCACAGCAATTGTCCTTTTTCAGACAATAATTTCCAGTATGATCACACTTTAACAATTGGCGCTCCGGAAGCCCGTGAAAACTAAACAATACGTGGTCATAGGTCTCTGGCTGATATTTCTTTGCATTTTCAGCAAAGACCTCTAACATCAATTCGTTATCGTGAAATGAATTTACAAATGAAACCGGAGGTATAGTGGTCCATTTACTTACAATTTCCATTACGCTTTGTATTACCGAACCACTGCTAGCAGAAGCATATTGAGGAAACAAGGGAATTACTTTTATACTTTCAACCAAACCTGCTTTCATTTTATCTAAAGYAGACTGAATCGAAGGGTTCTGATACCTCATCGCCAGTTCAACATGATATTCATCTCCTAATTTCTCCTGAACTAACGCAGCTTGTATTTTGCTATAATACAATAATGGAGATCCGTTTTCATCCCAGATTTCTTTATATAATTTTGAAGTTTTAGGACTGCGAAAAGGAACAATTATACCTTTAACCAATAGTGTACGGTTAAAAGCATTAACATCAATTACGCGCTCATCCATCAAAAACTGATCAAGATATTTGCGTACATCTTTTACTTCCGGACTATCCGGAGTTCCTAAATTGACTAACAAAACGCCCTTTTTTCCCATAATATGGCCCAAAATTAACTTATTATACTTTTATAATCTTCCGTAAAAACAATAATTACTTTTTAATGATTTTGGAGAAATGCTTTAACCTCTTCCATCAACCACATAGGCGTAGATGTAGCACCGCAAATTCCAACCTTATCTTTAGGAGAAAACCAGTTGAAATCTATTTCCTCAATATTTGAAATGAAATATGAATTGTCGTTATACTTTTTGCAAACATCATATAAAACCTTTCCGTTAGATGATTTCTTCCCCGAAACGAATATGATCTTATCATAGTTTACCACAAATTTCTCCAAATCAGTATAACGGTTAGAAACTTGTCGGCAAATGGTGTCATTTGCTTTAATGTCATATCCCCTACTTATGAGTTCATCTTTTATCTGGTAAAATTTATCTGTACTCTTAGTTGTTTGACTATACAAAGTGAATTTCGAAGGCAGATCTACATGATCCAACTCTGCCAAATCCTGAAAAACAATTGCTTTCCCATCAGTTTGTCCTTGTAAGCCTACTACTTCCGCATGACCATGTTTACCGAAGATCAGAATTTGCTCATCATCATCGTGTGAGTTCTTAATTCTGTTTTGAAGTTTTAAAACAACCGGACAAGAAGCATCAATTAATGTTAGTTCATTTTCCAATGCAAGCTGGTAAGTAGATGGAGCTTCTCCATGAGCTCTGATCAGAACCTTTTCCTTCTTTAAGCCCTGCAATTGCTCATGATCGATTATCCTTAAACCTTTATCGGTTAACCGTTTAACCTCTTCATCGTTATGCACAATATCGCCCAGGCAATACAAGTAATCCTCATGATCTAAAATATCTTCAGCCATATCAATAGCATAAACTACCCCAAAGCAAAAGCCCGACGCCTTATCTATAGTAACGGTTAAATCGTATTTCATCTTTCTTCTGACACTAATAATGTACAAAATTACACAAAAAGAGTTTCATATTCTTATATCTTATGTTTAACTGATGTCAATACCTTAATCCAAAGTCCCTTTAATAACAGTCCTAAGAGCATAATCATTTGAATTGGATGGAGCAAAACATTTATAAAAGGATTTTGTGTTGTAAGGAAAGATATCATTACCCTACTCAGGAAAATCAATCCAAAAGGTAAAACCAAAAATACCGGTTCAAAATTGATCAACACAATAATAGGTCCGGCAATAACCAGCACCAGGTAAATTAACACGGCAAATATGTTATTCCCAAATGTCAGCAACAACTGCGATGAGACCTTATCAAATCCTACCTTTTCATCAATATAAACGAACTTATTTGCAAGTAAAACTTCTGTTTTCCCATGCCAGTCACTCGTCTTATAGCTGCTTGCTTTAAAAAACATGCACCCGGTATTAGTTGTTGCAAATATTTGTTGGGTACTCAACCTCACCAATCTTAACGGCAAAAGATTCAGCAAAATGAAATCACTTAAAGGATAAACCAACCGGCTAAATAGTCCGCTAAATCTACGATTAGGAACTATGCTCAACAAGTCCAGATCAAACACCTTAGCACGACAAATAAGATTGTTTATCAACCCCTTATTAATAATTGTATTAACATCCAAGAAAAGAATAAAGCCGCCAGTTGTTTTAGCCACTGCTTTTTCTGTTGTTTCTGAATGTTTTTTAACAACAACTTCAACATTCGTGTAATCCTGAGCATTGATAGATGCGATCAATGAAGAAGGATCATCATTTTTATCCGACAAAGAAATGATAACTGAAACCTTATCTGTAAAGTGTTTTCCGTAATAGCCAAGCTTTGGATTGGATAAGAAATTAAATAACGTAACTGAAAACCGCAGCACAATAAATACAAGCACAGCATAAACGAAAGTGATCATATTGTTTTACTCTGGCTTTTAACTGCATACCCATAATGTTTGTTATACTCACTTTTGAGTAGTTGCAAACTCACATACTCCTCCGCTTCCCAGGTGGCGAGGTAACTCCTCGCCTCTGGCTTTCTGCCTCCAAAATAATCTGTAAGATTAGCCGAAAATATAGTTTGAAATTTCTTCCTGGAAGCATTCACAACCTGCATCACTCCTTTTTCAAAAGTTATACTACCGATGTAGCTAGTATAGAGTTTTCCCTGAGGAAACATGAGGACCAAATTATCAGGATTATCCAGTAAGCTCCCTGCATATGTTAATGTTTGCACCACATCCTTTCCTTTCGTTTCTGCAGCAAAAGCGCCCAAATATTTTAAAAACCATAACTTCTCGTAATCTTCTTTCGTAACCAGCACATGAAACTGTTTCTTAAACAACTTTTTGTTTAAATAGAACATCAAAAAACCGTCCCACCAGCTAAAATGATTGGCCAATAAAAGCACAGCCTCATTTTCTTTGATCTGAAGCTTGTTAAAATTGTACGAAGAAAAGTCCTTCTTAATGATATAAGTAACATACCAGGAAAAGAACTTAAAAATTACAGGGCTTTTTTGGGACTGGTACATCCCTCTAAAATGAGAAAAATTAGCCTCAAATGCAAACGGCTAGCTTAAATAAACCCTGTCTTCCTCACCTTCAACATCCATAACCACATCAACATGTTCCTTTAAAACAGTAGCCATCTCCAGACCAACAAAATCAGTAGCTATCGGGAAAATTTTGTGGCTCCTGTCTACCAGTACCACTGTACGGATTTTTTTGTGTGGCGTATTCAGGAAAACGCCTAAACCATAAGCAAGTGTTTTACCACTATTTAATACATCATCAACAAGTATGATCACCTTATTTTTCCAATGCGACTCGTCTAAATCAGTATTAGCAACCAATTTAGTATTCAGCCTGTCAAGATCTATCCTGAGCATCGTGATTTTAAGATCAGAGATTTTTGTCAATACCTTCTTAAGCCTTAAGGCTAATTTATAGCCCCGGTCCCATATTCCTGCCAATACAATTTCCTTCTCGTCTAAATTATCTTCCAGAATCTGGTATGCAATTCTGTTGATCTTTTGCTGTATCTGTTTTTTATCTAGAATAAGTAATTGAGATTCTGCCATCTGGTATCACATTGTTTATGCTACAAAAAGAACCATTTTAAGGTTCATATTCAAACTTAGATAAAAATATTTTTATATGCGTTTAAAAAAAGTTTACAAATCGTGCAACGTTTAGGCCTCTGTTGCGTCTAATCAATAAACCCTCAATCTAAAACCAATTATGAAAGCATCATCTATACTTAAATCAGCCCTAACATTACTTGTATTTTCGGCATCTGTAATATCATCAAATGCCCAGCAGAACAAAGACGTTTCTATAACCAACTTTAATGAAGTTTCAGTTTCAAGTGGAATAGACGTATACCTTACACAGAGTAATTCCGAAAATATTCGTATCAACGCTCATCCTGATCTCATTAAAAATGTCATCATCGAGAAAGAAGGAAACAACCTAAAAATCAGATATAAAGATGGTGTTAACTGGGGTCGGTTATTTAAAAATCAAAGCATCAAAGTTTATGTCAATTATAAAACGTTAAAAGCCTTATCAGCAAGCGGAGGTAGTGATGTGTATACTCAAAACACACTAAAAACCGATAGATTGTCATTAAGTGCATCAGGAGGTTCTGATTTAAAATTAGATGTAGTTGCTAAAGATATTGAAGTACACACAAGTGGTGGATCTGATGTTGATTTAAAAGGAAGTGCAACAAATATGGAGGTTGCTACAAGTGGAGGCAGCGATGTAAATGCACTGGATTTTATAGTTGATTACGCAAAAGTAAGTTCAAGTGGTGGTTCTGATGCAAACATTCATGTTAATAAAGCATTAGAGGCAAGTGCCAGTGGAGGTAGTGATATAAACTACAAAGGAAGTGCATCAGTAAAAAACAACTCCAGCAAAAGCGGAGATGTAAACCGATTAAAATAAAGTTTAGTTTTAGTTTTTAGTTATTMCTGCCAAACGGATGTCTGGCAGGAATTTTTATTTTAAATTGCAACCATTATTTCAGATCAATCGTCTATAACTATATAGACGCCATACTTATGAAAAACCTCTCTGTTCATATAATTATTATATTCCTTTTCTTTGCAAATGCTGTTAATGGTCAATCTATCAATAAGAAAAAGATTGACAGTATTCTAGCCAATCTTTCAAAGAACAATATCCCCGGAGTAGCAGTAGGTATTGTACAAAAGGAAAAGCTGGTTTACGCCAGTGGGTTTGGATTAGCTGATCTGAATACAAAACGTAAAAATACTTCTGCAACTTGCTTTAACATCTGCTCAGTATCTAAACAATTCACGGCAGCCTGCATTTATTTGCTTGAAGAACAAGGAAAATTAAAAACAAGCAACCACCTTTCTAAATATTTCAAGGACCTCCCTGCGTATGCAGATACCATTACCATTGATCAGCTTATTCACCATCAAAGCGGCATTAAAGACTTCACTACATTACTCTGGCTTAGGGATATGGAGGAAAATGGTAAAACCACAGATCAGCAAGCTTACGCTACACTTTCGCGTCAGTCATCATTAAACTTTCCAGCGGGCGATCAGGAAAGCTACACTAATTCCGGTTATTTTTTCCTTTCCAAAATTGTGAGTATAGTAAGCGGTCAGGACCTTAGTCAGTTCGCTAAAGCGCACATTTTTAATCCTTTAAAAATGGCAAATACAGGTTTCTCACGTAGCCACCTGGTACAAAATAAGGCTAATGGATATCTTTTAGAAGACAATAAATACATCCAGTATAATCCCAAGACTTCAATTATAGGTCATTCGAATGTTTATAGTGCGATCACTGACTGGGATAAATGGTTCAACGAAATGAAAAACCATAGGGTTTTGGGTGATAAAGTCTGGAAAAAAATACTGACACCTGCCATAAACAACGATGGAAATCAAATAGATTACGCAGGAGGAGTTAGAATTACCTCTTTCCAAGATCAAAAAATGATCTCTCATGGTGGAGATTTGCCAAGTTATCATAGCTATATGGCATTTTTTCCTGAAAAAGACCTTGGTATTATCATTATGAGCAACAATGGTACTTTTTCAGGTTATAATATACTTACCAGTATCTATAATAACATCTACCCTGGTACCAAACCAATATTACTTCAACAAGAAACAGAAAAACCAATCGAAAAAAAAGTAGTTAAAGAATTCAAGCTTAGTGTAAGTACCTTACCTTACGCTGGCAGTTACCTGATAGAAGGAAGCCAAAATATGGTTTTTGATGTGCTCAGTAAAGACAGTTCCTTAACTGTTCTCCAAAAATGGAATCAGAATGATTATCCTATTTTACCATTAAACGATTCCTTATTTTATATTAAAGGCGAGGAAGACATCACCTTCGAATTTAGGCAACCCCAGAATAGTCATACTCAAAAAATGCTAATTACTCAGCAAGGAAAACCATCATGGGCAAAAAGAATTGAACCGGAAAAAGAAGACATCAATACCTTAAATCAATATTGCGGAAACTTTTACAGTCCTGAGATCGATGCTCATTATACAATACTAATAAATAATGGTAGCCTGAATATGAAGATAGGCAGCAGTACACAAAAAATAACCTCTTCTGGTAATAAAGACTATTATTATCTCCCGGAAACAGGAATGGAGTTCAATTTCAGAAGAAACGAAAGCCATCAAATTGATGGCCTTATTTTAAATCATGTCAGAGTAGAAAAACTGCTTTTCTTAAAAGAATAGTTATCCTTTGTTTTTATAAGGATAATAAATAAAGTTAGCCCCTTCAGGTACAATCACAAAAACGCACATAAAATCTTCGGGTTTTTTGTAGCTTTTAAGGAATAATGCTTTTTTATCCGGTTGGATTATACCTTTTTCTACAAACTCTTCAAAAGTAGACGCCTGTATAGTCCATTCAGTATTTAATTCTTTTCTATCCAAAATTACCTCCCCAATATTTACTTCGTACTGGTGGGCAATAAAAATGGGATTAGCAGATATTCCTTCCAACATTATCTCTACAGCAATCTCTTTAATAGAGTCAGCATATAAATCTAAATCCTTTTCTAAGCTTACCAATGGGCTTTGCTTTTTCTCTTCTGCTTTTCCACCTTCTGGTTCCTGTGGCAATAATTCTTCTATATCCATCTTAATTATTCTCTAAACTATCTTCCGATGTACTACCTACAAATTTCAATAACACTACATTTTCAACGTGCTGAGTATGAGGAAACATATCAACAGGTTTGATACGAACTACCTCATATTTTTCTTTTAACAGCGCCAAATCTCTTGCCTGGGTAGCTGCATTACAACTCACATACACAATTTTCTCAGCTTCCATTTCAAGGAGTCTTTCCACTACGTCCACATGCATTCCGGCTCTTGGCGGATCTGTAATTACCACATCAGGCTTACCATGACTTGCAATAAAGTCCCTTGTCAGGATATCCTTCATGTCGCCTGCATAAAAAATAGTATTATCTATTTTATTAAGCTCAGAATTAAACTTGGCATCTTCAATAGCTGTTGGCACATATTCAATTCCAACCACCTGTTTTACACTTCTTGCTACAAAATTAGCAATGGTACCAGCTCCGGTATACAAATCATAAACCAGTTCATCACCAGTAAAACCTGCAAACTCTTTGGTAATTTTATACAACTCATGGGCCTGATCAGAATTGGTCTGGTAAAAAGACTTAGCCCCAATTTTAAACTGTAGGCCATCCATTTCCTCAAAAATATGATCTCTACCTGCATAGGTAATTACCTCCTGATCAAAAATAGTATCATTCTTTTTTTGGTTCAGGATGTAAAGCAACGAAGTGATCTCCGGGAAATTCACTTTCAAATGCTCCATTAAACCATCTACCTGCTCCTGTTCTGCATAAGCAAAAACCACCACCACCATTACCTCACCAGTAGATGAAGTACGTATAATCAGATTTCTTAAATTACCTTCGTGATTGCGCAGATCATAAAAAGTTAAACCGTTTTCCAAAGCATAAGCCCTAACACTATTCCTTAATGTATTAGAAGGCTCAGCCTGCAGGTAACAATGCTGGATGTCCAGAATTTTATCAAACCTTAGCGGAACGTGAAAACCCAGCGCATTCATTTCCAGATCCTCATTCGGACCAGTTAAATCCTCTGGCCTATCTGCCATATCTTGCTTATTCAACCAGCGTTTATTAGAAAACGTGTATTCAAGCTTATTGCGATAGTATTTATTTTCTGCAGAACCCAAAATTGGCTCCATTGCAGAGGTATCAATTTTTGCAAGGCGCTGTAAAGCAGCCTCTACATTTTTATGTTTAAATTTTAGTTGAGCATCATAGCCCATGTGTTGCCATTTACAACCACCACAGGTACCAAAGTGCTGACAAAAAGGGTCAACTCTTAAATCAGAAGCTTTATTTAAGCTTTCAATTACTGCTTCTGCAAAATTTTTCTTTTTCTTTACTATGCGGACATCAACCACATCGCCCGGCACGGCTTTATCCACAAATATAACTAGTTCATCTGCTTTGCCAACTCCTTTGCCCTCTTCGGCAATGTCAATAATACTTAGATTAGGGATGATGGTTACTGTTCCGGCTTTTCTATTTCTACTCATTATGCCGCAAAATTAGATAAAATTTCAGACATACTAATCTCCATAAGGCATTCAAAACACCTTTAAAAGAAAAGAAAATGCAATATCAAACTCTACTTACCAAAAACTTTAAGGATTAAACCGAAAAAGCCTTCAACCATATTAAAGCTCATATCAAATTTCTCATCAACCATTACAGAAATCTCTAAAACCTCTTTACTCATAATATATTGACGTATACAGTCAAATATAGATGTTTTTATACCGAATACCAAAACGGTACATGTTAAGGTTTTGTAAAGAAACCTACAAAGCGGCCTTTACCAGGAAGGGAAGAAGTTCTTTCTGAAAACTAACAAAGTTCTTGCGAACATCAGAATCACTAACAGAAGTGAAGGCGAATGAGAATACAATGCTCTTGCTTGCTTTTAATAAAAATGCCAGGCCTTCTTTACGAGATGGGTTATTTTTAAAATGGTCGAGCTCTAAATAGGCAGAAAGCAATAAAGACTCTAACTGATCAGATAAATGCTTTAAAAAATCTTGCGAGTTTGCATTTTCCCTAACAAAATCCCAGCCGATAAACTCATTACAAACGGTATAAGTAAGTCTGCATGTTTTCATTACAAGCGCCTTAAGGTGCTCTTCTTCATCAGCAAACTGAGCTTTATTTTTTAAAATTTCATGAAGGTTCAGGTCCAGATAATTCATCAGGATAGCATCCAAAATCTGTTCTTTGCTTTCAAAATACTTATATATAGTTGCTTTAGCTATTCTGGCTTTTCTGGCGATCTCATTAACACTTGTTTTATGATAGCCGTACTTTCTGAATAGCTCTTTTGCAGACCTGATTATACTTTCCTTTATTTTCTCTGGTTCCATTAGTTACTTACATTTATAGTCAGGCCACCACGAAGTGATGTAGTATAAGATTTTAAATTACGTACAGCCGGCGCTTTTTGCGGAGTTCCGTCAAGCAGCAAAAATTTAGCTCCTGTACACGGATCAGTAGCTGTAATTCCGGTCGAGTCCGGAACAACTGCACAACCACCATTTTGAGGGTTTACTGAACTGGCTCTATCGAATGTCCTGTAGCCACCACCAATTGCAACAATCATCAGACCTTTAACGCCCTGATTATCTACCAGTAATACATTGTTCTTGGCTTTAATCTTAAATTCCTGAACGGTCACATTGTATTCCACAAAAACATTAGGAATCATTTCACTTTCTTTTCCACATCCTCCAAAAGTGATCACCAACAGAAATAATCCGACTATTTTTTTAATCATTATATTAATGACGTTTTATATTGCTTTAAAAAGCGAGCATCATTTTCAGAAAATAAACGCAAGTCTTTGATTTCGAATTTAAGGTTGGCAATACGCTCAATACCCATTCCGAATGCAAAGCCGCTATATTTCTTGCTGTCGATATTACAATTTTCCAAAACGTTAGGATCAACCATGCCACATCCTAAAATTTCAACCCAGCCGCTATACTTACACATCTGACAACCTGCGCCTTTGCAGATAGTACAAGAAATATCCATTTCAGCTGACGGCTCTGTAAAAGGGAAATAAGAAGGGCGGAAACGAACCTTTGTACCTTCTCCATAAAGTTCCTGTACAAAATAGAACAGCGTTTGCTTTAGATCTGCAAATGAAACATTTTCATCAATATACAAACCCTCTACCTGGTGGAAAAAGCAATGCGCCCTAGCAGAAATGGCCTCGTTACGATAAACACGACCCGGCATAATTGCTCTGAATGGTGGCTTACCAGCCTCCATCATTCTTACCTGAACAGAAGAAGTATGCGTACGCAAGGCAATATCGCCTTTTTCGCCTCCTTTTTTAATAAAGAAAGTATCCTGCATATCTCTAGCAGGGTGTTCTTCCGGGAAGTTTAAAGCAGAGAAATTGTGCCAGTCATCCTCAATCTCCGGACCTTCTGCTACAATAAAACCAAGTTTATTAAAAATCTCGATGATTTCTCGTCTAACCAAAGCCAATGGGTGGCGGGCGCCAACTTCAAACCCTTCACCAGGTAAGGTTAAATCTATATCAGCACTTGCTGAAACTTCTGCTACCCCACCCTGATCTTTCAGTGTTTGATATTTTGCTTCTGCGAGCTGTTTAAATTCATTTAAAACCTTTCCCAGAGTTCTTTTTTCTTCTGGTGAAACGGCCTTAAATTCATCGAAAATATCTTTGATAATTCCTTTAGTACCAAGGAATTTTATACGGAATTGTTCTAATTCATCTGCTTTATCAGTTGAGAAAGCATTTATTTCTGCTGTATACTGTGTTATCTTGTCTTGTAACATGGCAACAAATATACAGCTATTTATGCAATATATTTATAACGGCTGAGTCCAAAAATCGTCATGAAGCATCACTCCATAAAGAAAATAGACTCAGCCGCTTAGTTTTATATTACGCCCAACGCTTTACCAACTTTAGTAAATGCTGCTATGGCCTTATCTAAATGGTGCTGCTCATGTGCCGCAGATAATTGCACACGAATTCTAGCCTTGCCTTGTCCAACCACCGGATAATAAAACCCGATTACATAAATTCCTTCCTCGAGCATTTTAGCCGCAAATTCCTGGGCAAGCTTAGCATCATAAAGCATAACAGGAACTATCGGGTGTACCCCCTCTTTAATGTCAAAACCAGCTTCAGTCATTTTTGTACGGAAGTAAGCAGTATTACGCTCCAGTTTATCCCTTAAATCAGTAGTTTCACTTAAAAGATCCAGAACCGCTACAGATGCTCCTGTAATTGCAGGGGCAAGTGTATTTGAGAATAAATAAGGGCGAGATCTTTGGCGCAACATGTCAATAATTTCTTTCTTACCCGAAGTAAACCCTCCAGATGCACCGCCAAGCGCTTTACCCAAGGTACCTGTAATAATGTCAACCCTATCTATCACATTGAAATGCTCATGAGTACCGCGACCTGTCTTACCCATAAAACCAGTGCAATGCGACTCATCAATCATTACAAGCGCTTCATATTTATCTGCTAAATCACAAATTTCATCTAATGGAGCCACAACTCCATCCATAGAAAATGCCCCATCTGTAACAACAATGCGATGTCTGGAATCCTTAGCAGCAATTAATTGCTGTTCCAAATCTGCCATATCCGCATTTTTATATCTAAAACGCTTTGCTTTACACAAGCGCACTCCATCTATAATAGATGCATGGTTTAATTCATCAGAAATAATAGCGTCCTGATCATTAAACAAAGGTTCAAAAACACCACCGTTAGCATCAAATGCTGCAGCATATAAAATTGTATCTTCTGTACCTAAAAATTTGGAAAGTTTTGATTCCAGTTCTTTATGGACATCCTGTGTACCACATATAAAACGTACTGAGGACATTCCGTAACCATATTTATCTATAGCTTTTTTTGCCGCTTCAATAACTGCCGGATGAGACGATAGTCCCAAATAATTATTTGCACAAAAGTTGATCACCTCCTGCCCGGTGCTGATCTTAATATCGGCTCCCTGAGGGGTTACAATAATACGTTCACGTTTAAATAAACCGTCTTTTTCTATTTGCTCCAGTTCTTGTTCTAGAACGGGTTTTAAGGTTTTGTACATATTTATAATAATTAATGCAACCAAAGTTATAAAAATATCGTCTTGTGGTGGTAAGGCAATTAAACGATGGTTGCAAACTTTAACACAAAAAAACTGTTTAGTATTCACAACTAATCCGATATTTAAGCCTTAAATCCATTTAATGAAGAAGATTTTTTTAACGCTATTTCTTTTTGTAAGCGCCCTTAGCCTATCAGCACAACAGCTTAAACTTGGTGGCACAATAAAAGATACAGAAGGACAATCCGTTCCATTTGCTTCTGTTTATATAAAAAACACAACGATTGGAACTTCAGCAAATGTGGATGGTGTTTATTCATTAAGCATTGAAAAGGGAACTTTTACCATTATTTATAAAGCAATTGGCTATAAAGCATTAGAGAAAGAAATCACTATTAATGATAACCTAACTGAAGATGTAGTGATAACGCCGGAAACTTATAGCCTGGCCGGAGTTACCATAGATGGCAATGCAGAAGATCCTGCCTACGAAATCATCRGGCAAGCCATTAAAAAAAGGAAAGAACACCTTACCGAAGTAAAGGCATATAAAGCCGATGTATATATTAAAGGAGTACAAAAACTTGTAGGT
>NZ_JBFTNT010000071.1:0-16698 GCF_056397585.1 Pedobacter sp. 05L430
GGCTAAGGAAGATCCTTACTACCTGCATTTATACCGCATTAATTTTGATGGGTCTGGAATGAAGCTTCTAAATCCGGGAGATTTTGATCATGCAGTAAATATGAACGATGAGAATAAGTTTTTTGTAAATAACTTCTCTAAAGTTAATACGGTTCCTAGATCTGTATTGATGGATAACACCGGTAAAAAAGTAATGGATCTTGAAACTGCTGATCTTTCTTTATTAATGGCTACCGGTTATAAATTTCCGGAACCTTTTAAAGTAAAAGCTGATGATGGCGTTACGGATATTTACGGGGTAATGTATAAACCTTTTGATTTTGACCCGACCAAAAAGTATCCGATCATAGAATATGTATATCCCGGTCCTCAAACCGAGGCTGTAAACAAGTCCTTTAGTAAAAGCATGGATAGAACTGATCGCTTGGCTCAGTTTGGATATGTGGTAATTACAGTAGGGAATAGAGGAGGAAACCCTGCAAGATCTAAATGGTATCATACCTATGGTTATGGAAACTTACGCGACTATGGCTTGGCTGACAAGAAGGCTGCTGTAGAACAACTGGCAGATAGGTACTCATTTATCGATGCCACTAAAGTTGGTATTACCGGCCACTCGGGTGGCGGTTTTATGTCTACAGCCGCAATGCTTGTTTATCCTGATTTCTTTAAAGCTGCAGTATCAAATGCAGGAAACCATKATAACAGTATTTATAACAGATGGTGGAGTGAAAAGCATCATGGTGTAAAAGAAATTGTTTCAGCAAAAGGCGATACTACATTTAAATATAGCATTGATAAAAATCCTGATCTTGCTAAAAACCTGAAAGGTCATTTAATGTTGATGACGGGCGACGTTGATAATAACGTACATCCGGCAAATACCATTAGAGTAGCTAATGCTTTAATGAAAGCAGGTAAAAGATTTGAATTTGTTATTGTACCGGGACAACGCCATGCATTTGGTGATTTAACAGAATATGCTTTCTGGAAGCTGGCCGATCACTTTAATAAATATTTGATTGGCGACTTTTCTCAATCTGACCAGGTTAATGTACTGGAGATGGATAGGGAAGTGGAACAGAAGAAATAAAATAAAAAGTAGCTGCTAGCCCAGTCATGGTCGGAAGAAATTCCGGCCATTTTTTATGTTTTAAAAAACAGGCCTGGGTCTCCTCCGCATTGCACAACGATTAGGGCAATAGCTAAGTCCCTTACTTCCATGGAGAACCGTCTTTTTGCTGTTTTGTAAGTCAATTTATTTGCTTTTTTATATATCAGCACCAACATGGCTGCCATTAATGTCATGTACAACATTACCTGTATTCCGTTCTTATTCAAAGACACAAGGTGGCTCATATTGAGTTCCTGTTTTAGAAACCTAAAAAATACCTCTATATCCCAGCGTCTCCTATATGCTTGAGCCATTTCCTTTGCAGACAGATCAAAATCATTGCTCAAAAACCAATATTTCTTGCCATCCAACTTGCTTTCCACAATAATAAGACGAAAGGGACTATCTACTAGTTCTTCTCTGAAATGTTTATTCCCCTTTTTGTTATTTACCGCTACACCAGTATACAATTGAACTTTAGAGTCCTTTAATAGATTGGATTCGCCTAGATCCAAGTCTTTATTCTCCTGTATAAGCGACTCGAGTTCAACGAATTTCTTATTTTCTTTGGTCCTGCAAATGAATGTTATTGCATTGGAACTAAATGTTTTCATGTTTCTGATTGATTGCAAACCTCTATCCATCACATAAATGTTTTGATGATCTGTTTCTTTCTTCACATGAGCCATTACTGCTTCAGGCAATGCAAGATCTTCACTGGCATAGCCTTTGGAGGTAAATACATTGGATTGACATGGTAATACTCCATCAAAGGCAATACTATATTTCACTGCTTTCTTACCACTTTTGTTATCAAGCCCTTCGGTTAACTTACCAACCGTTTCACTAACCATTGAGCTATCAACACGGATAAGGTTATATTTCTCTCTTTCGGTTAGGGAGTACAAACTGGAGAACTGATCGTAAATGCATTCATAGATCTGCTTAAAATAATCTGGATCTATTTTAGAAAGTCGCTCTGAAATGGAGCTTCTGCGTACCCGTTCATCCTCATCCAGATTAAAAAGTACTTTGAATACAGAATCATTGAAGGTATCGTCTAAAGTTCGTTAACTTAGTTTTTCATTATCCAAGATACCATACAACAGAAGATAGAATAGCTTATTACCATGAAGAACCTTCGCGTAATGATCGATCTTGGTAGTGAGGGATAAATTTGATATCAGCGCCTCAGGAATGTACCCTAATAGATGTTTTGCACTGATAGCATGATCTTTAAATTTTGCCATATCTTATTGATTATCAGCAATTAAGATACTAATTTAAATCCACAAAAACAAGAATAAACAACTGATTGTCAAGTGTTTACGAAAATAAAACAAACTCTTTTACGCAAAAAAGTCGGAAGAAAAATCTTCCGACCATGACTGGGCATCAGCCCCCTTTTTATTTAATGAATTGAATTTATTTTATACCTAGTTTGTTCTTTAATTCCTTTGAAAGCGCCGCTTTAGGTACTACAAGACTTACTGTATTAATCGCAAAATAAGGTTCAGATACTTCTATGTAACCTTTAAAAGGCCCAACATCTCCCCATGAGTTTTTTACCTTAAAGAACAGTTTCCCGTTTGCTGATTGCTCAAGACCAATTAAATGCATCAGGTGATCATCCTGAGTGGTTAAGTTCTCGTATAATTGCTGACGCAGTTCCGGTGTATATGCTATTTCTTTCATATCAGGGTTTAAATCAGCTTGTTTCGCATCCACTGTATCAGCGAATAACATAGCATATCCTTTTTTCTGTTGAAAGTTTCTGCTGCTCACATCGGCATCCCACATAATGGTATATCCATTTTTTACTGCAGTAGTTGTCATGGTTACCATTTCTGCCAGTGGAAGGTTGTAAAATGACCCGTTTGCAAAATTGTCTGGTGCTTCCAGAATAAATTGGGTATAGTAAGGATGGTGAGTAAAAGAAGTGATGTTTATATAATCGTTAGCGTCAAATTTTAGCACCTCTTTAGCAAAGGTTTGTGCAGTGTAGCTTTTGCCTTTGTAGTCAAAATTAGCTGGTGGAACCCCAATTTTCTGATCCAGAATTTGCTCATAACCCTTTAGCCAGTCATTATCTAGCGGACGTTTTTTAAGTACGCCGTCAAGATATGTTTTTAGTGCAGTTTCCAAGCCGGTGTGATCAGGTATTTCGCCGCTAACACCCTGGAAAGCTTCCTGAGGCATTGCACCATAAAGAGATATGGAGCGTACTAAATCATGCCCAAGACCACCCTCTCCAAACTGCGCTTTTCCCTGGCGGAGAATGTAATTCTTAGCTTTTTCTATGTACACATTACGTGCAGTAAACATTTCTGATAGATCCAGTTCCCCTAAACCTTTGCGTAACCCTTCAGATTCAATCAGGGAAGTTGTAGAGTAATTCCAGCAGGTGCCAGACTGACCTTGGTTTTTAACCGAAGTTGCCGCATTTTCTTTTACGGGTTTTAACGCACTATTCTGTGCGTGTGCGGATAAAATAAATCCGAACCCGATTGCAAATAATATAGTTTTTTTCATTTTGTTAAGCTAGTTTTCCAAAAATAGTAAACCATTACGAGTTTTAATAAAAAAACTGGTCATAAAAAAAGCCCTCGCTAATGCGAAGGGCTCTTTATCTAACCAAATGTAAAGTCTATTAAAAGTGGAATTGGATACCTAATTTAGGTTGGAAAAAGTTAGCTCCAAAGCTGAATGAATCAGAACCAGCTCCTTTTACTTTATCGCCGTCACCGTTTTCAACACGATAGTTGTTGTAGCTTAATCCGTTAACTGCAAACTCGATACCGATTTTTTTAGTTGGAAAGAAAGCAAAACCTGGCGATAATGCAACACCAATTTCTGTAGTAGAACCAACTTTCTCACCTACTTTACCAGCTGCATCTACAGCTTTAGCAGTTCCGAATTCCATTGGTACAGATAACTGACCGAAGAATTTGAATGACTCAGATAAGTTAGCATAGTAACGACCAAAAGGACTAACTACAAAAGCTTGTTTTTCGAACTCACTAACTTGTTTGTCGTAGCTATAACCAACGCCAGTACCAATTGCAATGTTATCGCTTACAAAGTAACCTACGCTTGGCACAATCGCAAAACTTGTATTTGATTTAGCACCATCTGCATCAGATTTCTTTGTGTCAAATGCTACGTTACCACCAACAATAATTTTTCCTTTTTCAGTTTGTGCTTGAGTAGTAAATGCTAATGCAGAAACTGCAACTAATGATAATAATAATTTTTTCATTTTCTTATTTTTTAATTTATAATCTGGTCATTCGCTAGTTTTTATATTCTGACCATTTACGTTATATAGTCAACAGGTGTGCCAAACATAATATGCCTTATTTTGCTGGAATCGTATTTTTTTGTAACTCGCTAATTGATAGTGAAATAAAATTAATGATGGATTTCAATATTATTTTAGGGTGACAATTAACTATTAATTGTCATTTAATTAACATGTAAATATATAGTCAATTTGACTATTATTGTATAATTGTCAGTAATTATAAGGGCATTCTGGCAGAATTTGCATCAGTTTTTTTTAAATGTGCCAAACCATAATGGCGCTTTCGTTAAAAAAAATTATATTCATAAAATCATTGTACCTACTAAAGTGTTATAACACTATGAGATTATTAATAGAACGAAAGCCTATAAAAGTATACCCGGATCCAAAACGTGTAATTGCACGATTCTTTTTTAATGGTGATGAACGAGCAATAGAAGTTATCAAAAAGGTAATGGAGCTTACTGAAACTGAAGTTTTTGATATTATATCACCCTTGCTTCAGGAGTATTCTAAGAGACATAGAAGTATTACCAAAATTCTAAACAGGCATTGTAAAAAGGTAAAAGACTGTATCGAGAGCGCTGGCTTCGATTACGAGGAACTTGATAAATACCACAAGCTACTCATTGGTTCCTATTTTACTCATGAATATTCTATAGAGTCTGCAGCTTTTTTTAATCCATCAGTAATTGAAGATCCTGATCAGTCTGATTTGGTAGAAGGTGAAAAAAGAGTGATTATTAGTTTTAGGGCTGTAGGGGAGGGACATATTTCCTCTGTGGTATTTAGACGAGCACTCATTGATCGCAATCACGACATTACTGTGATTCCGGCAGGAAACTATATTGATGAGGCAGAAGTGGTAAAAAATGCCATCTATAATAAAAAGCTTTTTCTTAAAAAAGCAGCCGATTCCAAAATAGATCTTGAAGTGTTGGATGAGGTAGGTTTAAAACTAGAGGATAAGTTTGATTATGCTACACTGCGCAGGATTATTCTGGATTCTAAAAGCCTGCAGGAAACCGACTTAAAAAAACTGGAATATGATAAKGTGCTTTGGCTGTCTGATACCTATCATGAGATTAGTTTTTCAAGAGATACTGATATTTCTGATCGTGTAATTTTCCCGATTTCTGAATTTGAACGTAAAGGCATAGAAGATGCAAGGTTTGTTCGCTTTGTTAAGGACGATGGCACAGTAATATATTACGCAACCTATACTGCATTTGATGGGGCTATGATTATGCCTAAGCTGCTGCAAACTACAGATTTTTACGATTTTAAAATCAGCCCGTTGCACGGAATAGGTGCACAGAATAAAAACCTTGCCTTGTTTCCAAGAAAGATCAATGGTAAATATGCCATGATGTCGCGTATTGATGGTTGCAATAACTATTTAATGTATTCTGACAGACTCACCGTTTGGGATAACCCGGTTAAGCTTCAGGAACCTAAATTCTCCTGGGAATTTATACAGATAGGGAATTGCGGCTCCCCAATTGAGACTGAGGCAGGGTGGTTAGTCATTACACATGGTGTTGGTCCGATGCGGAGGTATTGCTTAGGGGCAAGTCTTTTCGATTTAGACGATCCATCTATAGAAATTGGAAGACTGAAAGAACCGTTGGTAATTCCTAATAATGATGAGCGCGAGGGCTATGTGCCCAATGTACTTTATTCGTGCGGTTCTATCATCCATAATGGAGAGCTGATCATTCCTTATGGTTTGTCCGACTATTGTTCTTCATTTGCAGGCGTCAAAATAGATATATTACTCGAAAAACTTAAGGGCTCTAAATAATAGTAAAGAGCTATAAAATCTGATGGTAAAGGCTGATGTAATCGGCCACCATCTTTTCCTGAGAAAAGTTTTCGAACGCCCATTTATGGCATTTTGAGCGATCAATGATGGATAATTCTGAAACAGCTTCAATTGCTTCATCAACATTTTTCACCAAAAACCCTGTTTCCCGATCTTTTATCAATTCAGGCATTGCCCCTCTATGAAAAGCAATAACTGGCGTTCCACAAAGCATTGCCTCTGCAACACTTAAACCAAAAGGTTCTTCAAAGCTAATTGGATGCAGAAGTGCATATGCTTTCCGCAACAAATTATTTCTTTTTTCCGGACCGGCCGAGCCAATAAATTTAATATCATCGCTTAAAAAAGGTTCAACTTTTTCCTTGTAATAATTCTGGTCTTGTATAATGCCTGCAATAATTAACCTGCGCTTTGTTTTTATTGCAATTTGTATAGCTTCAAAGAGTCCTTTGTCAGAATGGATTCGTCCGAAAAACAATAAGTAATCATCTGGATTGGCATTGAAATCAAAATTATCAGTTTGAATGCCATTGTATACGGTAGCCAGGTATTTTAAAGAAGCATGCCTGTTGGCGTTGCTTATAGAAACATAGTGACCAGAAGCATTGTACTTTTGATATACAGACAAGATCTTCTCCGAAGAGAAGCCATGAATAGTCGTAATTAAAGGTATTTTTATGAGCCCTGAATAGGTAAGGGGCAAAAAATCAAAATGATTATGAATAAGATCAAACTGATCGGCCTTTTCCATAAGGTTACTGATATGCAGGCACTCGGTAACCTTAGCATCTAAGGTTTTATCTTCCTCATATCCTTCGTTAATTACAGCATCTAACTTAGCGGCAGTAATTGAGTCGGCAGTAGCAAACAAGGTTACTTCTATGCCGGATTTTACCAATCCTTCAGTTAAATTAGATGCCATTTGTTCCCATGGCCCGTAGTGCCTGGGCGGAGTCCTCCAGGCTACGGGTGCCAGAACCGCTATCCTCATAACTTAAAAAGTTTGTTTTTGAGCTGCAGTAAGGTCGCTACTTTGAATAAATTCGTATTCCGATTCCAAAGCCTTAAGAACAATAAGATGCGAAATCCAATACGCTAACGTACTTTCTGCACCTTGATTCCTGTTTACCCCATAAGTTTGTAACCCATCTGCACAACCCTTGGTTTCATAATCATACAATGGAATATGTAAGGAGTTTTCTCCTAAAAACCACTGGTAACTTAAGTACATCTGTTTAATATAGGTTAAGTCTCGGGTAATCTCGTACGCTTTAAAATATACCATTACCATTCCCATAGTTTCGATGGCCTGCTGATCATATATGGCCATTTCTCCGCCATCCTTATAAAGCCAGCCATCGTTCCCAACCGGATTTAAATAACCTTTTATCAGCGTTTTTTGAGTCAGATATTCCAAGCTTTCAAAAGCAATTTCCCTTGATTCAGGATCTTTGCTGATCTCGTAATGATACATCAAGGCAAGTGGAAGTATGGCATTATCGTAGGTTAATTTGTTCTCAAACCAATTCCAGTGACCTTCCTTATTGGCACGGTAGGCAGCTTTCAAAGGTTCCGCAAGCTGATCTAACTGACTTTTAATGTGCTCATCATAAGGATGGGCATTTATAAAATGAGTTAAGCCAATCATCGTGTTGGCAATTCCTCTTAAATGCGTCAGATTCTTAAAATGAGGAATAGATTTCAGGAATAATTCTTTCGCAAATTCACGGTAGGAATTGTTAGGTGCATTGTTAATTAAATATCCTAAGGACCAAATTGTTCGCCCAAACGAATCTTCCGTACCAACCTCATCCAGATATTCTCTTTTGAAACTTAAAAAATTTCTGAAGTTTCCATCATCACATTGCATGTATTGAATGTAGCTCAAATAAATAGGCAATAAATCTAAAGCAGCCTTACTCTTGTTTTGCTGATAGGCCAGGATAGTTAATATTAAAGCCCTTGAGTTATCGTCTAAACAATACCCTTCCTTAAGATTTGGTATTCCATATTTGGCATGCTGCACAATTCCGGTATCATCCGTTAAACGTTGTATATGTGCCAGGCTAAAAGCAGGCATCATGTCTGGGTCTATAATAGGTTTGTTACCAGTTTCTTTCTCTGAAAGGAATTTAGAAATGGCTTCTGTCAGCACATCAACAAAAACTTCCCCCGTCGTAGGCCAGCGTAGATGTAAGCCGTATTCATATGCATTAGCCCTTAACTGATTGAGTTTTTCATCACTTTCAAATAATTCATTTACAATTTCTGCAAGGCCATCGGTATCTTTAAAGTCGAATAATCTGCCACGATGATCAGCAAGTAATTCCTGTGCATGCCAGTAAGGAGTTGATAGTACAGCTGTACCTGCTCCAACAGCATATGAAAGTGTTCCGCTGGTAATTTGTGCTTCATTTAAATAGGGCGTAATGTACATGTCGCAGGCCGTCAGATAGTCGAACAGCTCTTCTTCTGATACAAATTTGTTAATGAAGGTAAGGTTGTCTTCAACATTAAGCTTTCTCGCCAGTTTTTTTAGCCCATCACGATATTCTTCTCCAGAGTTACGTATCACGCCAGGATGGGTTGTCCCTAAAATAACATACATCACATCCGGATTTTTAGCTACTATTTTTGGTAGTGCTTCAATAACCGTTTCCAAACCTTTATTTCTGCTGATCAAGCCGAAAGTGAATAGGACCTTTTTGTTTTTAAATGCCAGGGTGTTTTTTACAGGATTAACATCTTTAGGTTCCAAATCAGGAACACCATGCTCAATTAATTGAATTTTATCAAAAGGAATTCCGTAAATGCTGGTTAAAAAGCCTACAGCTCTATGGCTCATTACTATAATTCTGGAAGAGTGTTTTGCGATCTCGCGCAAAACAGTAAGCTGCATATAATTAGGGTCTTTTAATATGGTGTGGAAAATAGTGATAAGTGGTTTTTGAAGCCTTGCGATGAGTGGCAGAATATAAACTCCACTTTCTCCGCCATAAATGCCATATTCATGCTCTAAAATACAAACGTCAGCAATACTGGTGTTTATGTAATCAGCGGCACGGATATAATCTTTCTGGTTTTCTTGTCTTATTACATATTTAACCTCTTTAGGGTATTCATATTCATCTAAAGAATCTGAATCATTCATCGCTACCACGAAACTGTCTTCCGATACTGTTTTTTTATTGGAGCCGATCGCTTTAAGTAGATTGTTGTTGAAAGTGGCAATACCACATTCACGGGGTGGATAGGAAGATATATAAGCAATTTTCATAATTACACAAGAGTTGTTGCTTGTATAACAATAGTTAGACGGGAATGTTCTGTTGTTTTTTTATTTTATTTAGGAAAATAACATAAATGTTAGACAAAATTCATGAGGGATAAATGAATTGTTTAACTTTTTTAAGAAAAATAATAAAGTTGAGCGGTTATAAAAGAAAAAGAGTGAGATTATTATTTTAATCTCACTCTCTTTTTTTAAAAACGATCGCCTTAATAACAATTCGTTTTCTTGCTAAACTTTTATTTGTTGTTTAAAAAAACAAACTTGTGGTCAAACATATCCAGTTTAATTTTACTGTCTTTATCAATCTTTCCAGCAAGAATCTCTTTTGACAATTCATTTAATATACGTTTCTGAATTACTCGTTTTAACGGACGTGCACCAAACTGAGGATCATATCCTAATTCCGAAAGCCAATCCAATGCCTCAGGCGTTGCCTCTATCTCGATTCCCATTTCAGCAAGCGTATCTTGTACACGTTTAAACTGTAAGGTAACAATGTCTCTAAGTTCATTCCGGTTGAGCGGTGTGAACATGATCAGCTCATCTATACGGTTCAAAAACTCTGGCCTTATTGTTTGTTTTAGTAACTCAAACAACTCGCTTTTAGTTTTAGCAATCACCTCATCACGGTTCTCATCATTAAGATTTTTAAAGTTATCCTGTATTAAATGAGATCCAATGTTGGAAGTCATAATAATAATGGTGTTTTTAAAGTTCACTACACGGCCTTTATTATCAGTTAGCCTTCCATCATCCAATACTTGCAGTAGTATATTAAACACGTCAGGATGCGCTTTTTCAATCTCATCCAACAACACTACCGAATATGGTTTTCTACGTACAGCTTCAGTTAGCTGACCGCCTTCATCATATCCTACATATCCCGGCGGCGCTCCAATTAAGCGTGAAACTGCATGGCGCTCCTGATATTCACTCATATCTATCCTGGTCATGGCATTTTCATCGTTAAACAGAAACTCTGCCAACGCTTTGGCTAGTTCCGTTTTACCAACACCGGTTGTTCCAAGGAATATGAACGATCCAATTGGTTTGCGTTTATCTTGTAAACCGGCTCTTGAACGACGAATCGCATCAGATATAGCCTCAATAGCCTCGTCTTGTCCTGCAACACGTTTATGCAGCTCGTTTTCAAGATTCAGTAACTTATCTCGCTCACTTGAAATTAATTTAGTAACCGGAATGCCAGTCCACCTACCCACAACGCCYGCAATATCATCGGCAGTTACCTCTTCTTTGAGCATTCTGCTTTCGCTTTGCATACTTTCCAATTGAGATTTTAACTTTTCAACGTTATCCTGCGATTCTTTTATTTTACCGTAACGGATTTCAGCTACTTTGCCATAATCGCCTGCACGCTCTGCCTGATCTGCTTCCAGTTTATAATTCTCTATCTGTTCCAGTTCATTGTTAATATTGTCGACCAGATCTTTCTCGCCTTGCCATTTTGCTTTTATCTCGTCACGTTCGGCCGACATATTGGCAATTTCTTCACCTAGAGTTTTAACTTTTTTACTGTCATTCTCTCTTTTAATCGCCTCACGCTCTATTTCTAGCTGCATGATCTTTCTGTTCAACTCATCAACCTCCTCTGGTACACTATCCATTTCCAAACGTAATTTGGAGGCAGCTTCGTCCATTAAGTCGATGGCTTTATCTGGTAAAAACCGATCAGAAATATAACGTTGTGATAATTCTACTGCCGCAATAATGGCCTCATCTTTAATCCTTACCTTGTGGTGGGTTTCATACCTTTCCTTTAATCCACGAAGAATAGAAATTGCATCCTGGGTATCGGGCTCATCAACCATTACCTTTTGGAAACGGCGCTCAAGTGCCTTATCCTTTTCTAGATATTTTTGATATTCGTCTAACGTAGTTGCACCAATTGCACGTAACTCCCCACGGGCAAGCGCAGGCTTAAGGATGTTTGCTGCATCCATAGCACCTTCGCCACCACCTGCACCAACCAGGGTATGGATCTCATCTATGAATAGAATGATATCGCCATCACTGTGTGTTACCTCTTTAACTACTGCTTTTAAGCGTTCCTCGAATTCACCTTTATACTTCGCTCCGGCAATTAATGCGCCCATATCAAGCGAGTAAACGGTTTTTGTTTTCAGGTTTGTTGGCACATCGCCTTTAATAATCCTGAAAGCGATACCCTCAGCAATAGCGGTTTTACCTACACCTGGCTCACCAATCAATATCGGATTGTTCTTGGTACGTCTGGAAAGGATCTGGATTACCCTCCGGATCTCTTCATCTCTACCAATAACCGGATCCAGCTTGCCTGATTCAGCATATTCATTAAGGTTACGTGCATATTTATTAAGTGCATTATATGTTGCTTCGGCATTCTGATCGGTAACATGATTGTCGCCCCTTAAAGAAATGATTGCTTTTTTAAGGTCTTTTTCATTTACACCCTGATCTTTTAAAAGTTTTGAAGTATTGTCGTTAACAGATAGAATGCCTAACAAAAGATGTTCTACAGAAACAAATTCGTCTTTAAATTCTTTAAGGTATGATTGTGCTTTTTGCAAAGCAGAGTTGGTTCCTGATGTTAAATACGGATTACTACCACTAACTTTAGGAAATTTCTCGATCTGAGCATCTAGCTGCTGACCAAGAACATTAAGATTTACATTTAATTTTTTTAAAACGTACGAAACTACGTTTTCATCAACAGTGAGCAAACCCTTTAATAGGTGTGCTGTTTCAATAGCCTGTTGCTGATTGCCCTGGGCTATTTCAGAAGCCTGTTGAATTGCTTCCTGGGCTTTTATAGTAAAGTTGTTGAAGTTCATGTCAGCAATTAAACAAAGCAAATGCCATCTTGGTTTTTAGTTATTAATCGGAAATTTTGTCGGTTCTTTTTATTTAAAACTGCATAATTGTCTGATAAATAGTGGTTTATGATGAAAAAATGTCTGAACATAAGATTTCTGATTTAATTTTACGTCCTTTGTAATATCTACCTTTTTCTAAAATGCTTACTCCACTTGACAATTTTTATTTGCAAAAAGAAGAGCCTGTAAGGGGTTGTTTACTTGCGTTAAAAGATTATCTATTGGCCTTTGATGAAAATATTACCCCTGAATGGAAATATAAACTGCCATTTTTTTACTATAAAGGAAAAATGTTTTGTTATTTATGGATTCATAAAAAATACCTTAAACCTTATATAGGTATTGTAGAAAGCAAGCATATAGATCATCCTGATCTGATTATTGAAAAGAGGGCCAGAATGAAAATAATGTTGATAGATCCTAATGAGGATTTACCGATTGAAACGATGAACGATATATTAAAACAAGCGCTTGCCCGCTATTAAATGAAGGAATTTATACGATTATACTTAGATGCTTACCGCGGATTATCTACCCCGGCATGGATGCTTGCCCTTGTTATGCTTATAAACAGGAGTGGGGCAATGGTTATTCCTTTTTTAGGAGTTTACATGATCAATCACCTTCATTTCTCTTTAGAAGATACCGGTATGGTGTTAAGTTGCTTTGGGCTGGGAGCTGTTTCCGGAAACTTTTTAGGTGGCTGGCTTACCGATAAAGCCGGACATTTTAAAGTTCAGCTGGTTAGCTTAATTTTAACTGTGCCTATGTTTTTCCTGCTACCACAGTTAGATACTGTGGTTAAGCTTGCTGCAGGTGTTTTCACTTTAAGCCTTGTTTCTGAAACATTCAGACCTGCCAACTCTGTGTCTATTGCTTACTATTCAAAACCAGATAATATCATCAGGTCATTTTCACTAAACAGGATGGCTATGAACCTTGGGTTTTCAATTGGCCCTGCCTTAGGTGGTTTTTTAGCTGCCATATCTTACGCGTTTTTATTTTATGGCAATGCAATAGCAGCCCTTTTGTCGGCCACACTTTTTTTCATCTATTTCCGCAATCGTAAAGGCAACGAGAAGAAGAAAGACGAAGTGGTAGAAGAAGAGGGAAACCAAGCCAATTTGTCGCCCTATAAGGATGTACCGTTTATGCTTTTCAGTGTACTTTCCTGCATTTTTGCCATTTGCTTTTTACAGTTGTTAAGTACACTCCCTTTGTATTACAGAAATGTTTACAAAATGACAGAGGCAGAGATAGGAATAATACTTGCCTTTAGCGGACTAGTTGTGTTTTCACTAGAGATGCTGGTAGTTCATATTGCCGAAAAGAGATTTACTGCCCGAACTGTAATTGTAGCGGGTACTGTATTGTGTGCCTTATCATTCCTGGTTTTGAATCTTGCTAAGGGTATTCCGGTACTTTACCTTTCTATGTTTATAATATGCCTGGCAGAGATCCTGGCTATGCCCTTTATGGCAACGGTTACGCTTCAAAGATCGTCATTAAAAAAGAGAGGTGCATACATGGGTATTAATGCTCTATCCTTTTCTGTAGCTCATATATTTTCTCCTCTGGTAGGTACAAGAGTTGCTGCCCAATTTGGATTCGAAACTTTATGGTGGGGTACGGTAGCTGCATTAACCCTTGCTTCGATAGGTTTCTTCTTTGTAATGAAACAAATGAAGTTATCAGCATAATGTCATTCTTTTTTAGTTAATAGGAATATCGGGAAAAGTCGATATATCTTTGTGCTATGGATCAGTTAGAGATTTTTAAAGCACTATCAAATAAAACACGACTGCAGATTTTGCAGTGGCTGAAAGAGCCGGAAAAACACTTTCCGCCGCAAGAGCATGCCGCGTTTGATGAGGTAGGGGTTTGTGTGGGGCAAATACAACAAAAGGCAGGTTTAACCCAGTCTACCGTTTCAGAATACCTATCTATACTCCAAAAATCAGGACTGCTGGAATCAACCAGGCTTGGGCAATGGACTTATTACAAGCGTAATGAGGAAGCCTTTGCTGCACTAAGCAATATCATTAAATCAGCAATATAGCATTTATTAAAATACAATTATATGAGTACAGAAACTTTGTTCAGACCATTTAGTTTGAAATCATTAAATATAAAAAACAGAATCGTGATGGCACCGATGACACGTTCATTTTCGCCAGCAGGAGTACCAACGGCCGATGTTGCCGCATACTATTCAAGAAGGGCAGCCGGAGAAGTAGGCCTAATCCTTTCAGAAGGAACGGTTATTGATCGCGTTTCATCATCAAATGATGCCAATATTCCACATTTTTATGGCGATGCAGCTTTAGCAGGATGGAAAGAAGTTGTCAATAGTGTTCACCATTCTGGTGGAAGCATGGGGCCGCAAATATGGCATATGGGCATAATGGATAACCATCATTCAGGATGGGTTCCTTCGGCACCTTTTGAAGGGCCATCTGATCTAAACAGACCTGGATTTTCGAACGGTGTAGCCATGACTCAGGATGATATTGAAGCGGCCATTAAAGCCTATGGCAGTGCTGCGGCAGATGCTAAAAGATTAGGTTTTGATTGTGTCGAGCTTCATGGTGCTCATGGTTATTTAATTGATCAGTTTTTCTGGGAAGGTACTAATAACCGTACCGATAGTTATGGCGGTAAAACACTGAACGAACGTACTAAATTTGCTGTAGAAGTAGTAAAAGAAGTGAGAAGACAAGTAGGTGAAGATTTTACGATAATCCTGAGGTTATCACAATGGAAACCATCTGATTATACTTTACAAATGGCTAAAACACCACAGGAGATGGAACAATGGCTGCAACCGTTAGTTGATGCCGGAGTAGATATTTTTCACTGTTCACAGCGCCGTTTCTGGGAGCCTGAATTTGAAGATTCTGATCTTAACTTTGCAGGCTGGGCTAAAAAAATTACCGGAAAAGCAACCATTACCGTGGGGTCTGTTGGTTTATCAGGCGAATTCCTTGCGGCATTTAAAGGCGAAAGCTCTGAGCCAAGTTCATTAGAAGAATTGCTAAGAAGAATGGATAGGGGAGATTTTGATTTAGTTGCTGTGGGCAGGCCATTACTTGCTGATGCTAAATGGGTTCAGAAAATCCGTGATGAGCGTACTGCTGAGTTAAAAGGGTTTTCTAGAGAGGCATTAATGCAGTTATTGTAAGGCTATTCTGCTTAATTGAGTATACCTGTGCTTATGCCAAATCCTCACATAGTTCACACATTCTGCATACATTCTACACAAAAAGGTACCTGTTTGTGGGTTTTGTGTGAAGGAGGTGTGAATAATATGTGAAGAACCACCAATCCTGTGAAGAACTTCACTATTTTAAAATCAATACGGGCTTATTTGCATCAGTAGATAAGCCCTCTGTAATGCTATTGTGGGTTAAACTGTATAGGAAACTATGGACTCCTGGCAATGCAATGATCATTTGTTGCTTATGCTGATCGGCAAAAGTAAGCACTCCATTTAATATGTCTTTATCAGTTGAATATTGTAACTCGTAATCATAACCTTGTAGAATTTCGCTTAGCATCCCTTTTATTTCCAACTCAGGATGTTCAGGAAGTAAATGTTTATTAGCGGGATCAACATTCAGTAAGGTGAGTTTTGGATGAGGCCAATGTTTAATACTATGTAGTCGCTGTAATAAACTTACATGATTTAGTGTTTTGAAATCGCAGGCAACAAGCGCATTTTTTACAGGTTCATATGTTGCCTTTGGTGGAACGATGAATACTGGTATAGGGCTTACTTTAGCTATTTCAATCATGCTATTTCCAATATTGCTTATTTCGCCATCATGATTATTGCTACCTAAAAACAATGCGTCAGGATTTTCCTGTTCTATTATTTCAATTATACCACGTAATAAAGGTGCTTCCGTTAAAGCAACTTTAATGGAAATATCTTGGTTTAGTTTTTTTTGTATCTGAGACCTTAATTTTTCAAGCTTTCCTTGTAGTAAATCCTTTTGTTTAAGGATATCATCCTCATTAAGCTGCACAAAATCTGCAGATGGATAGATCTGCTCGAATAACGTGATGTAAAAATTTGCAAAAAGGATAATCTGGCTAAGATTCTGATTGTTACTAAGGCCTACGGCATAATTGACTGCATTGTTAGAAGGTTCTGAAAAATCAACGGGTATCAGTATCGTTTTCATGATGAATAAATTTATTGAATGTTTTTAGTTAGTTGCTTAATTAATAGGGTAGATGCAATAATATCTTCCTCTGTAAGGTCTATTGATGCAGCTGTATACATCT
>NZ_JBFTNT010000072.1:0-16583 GCF_056397585.1 Pedobacter sp. 05L430
CCTCTATACACTGGTGAATAAAATTATTGTTATTTGCGATCAGTAAAATTACATATAATACTTCACTTCATGTATAGGTTAGTGGATTATTGTTAGGATTTCCAAAACTTTAACTATTTAAAAATGGCACCCAGTTCGATGAGCTATTTGACTGATGTACAGTTGTTTTTAGCTATTTATAAACCAGTTCCCTGAACTTAAGAAAACCTAAATAAAAATCCCAGATGATTACGGATACATGAGAATTTATTTCGAAAATCTGAAAATCATCTTTGCTGAACCAATGAAGCAGGGGTAACAATAATCCTAATTGCAACAACTTACTAGCCGACGGCAAGTGATGGATAAGGTGAGTGAGGGTATGGTTAAATTTTTATTTCTTTAAGTTTAAATGAAATTAAAAGGTTAAAGATGGCCTAAAATTCTAATCAAGATGAAAAGACTGACACCTGTTCTCGACTACAGCACCTTTTATCCGGGTCATCAAACTCCAAAAGAACCACTAGAGATAATCAAAGGATATGATCTTGAAATGGTGGTCCTAACTATGATAGGACTTAGGAACTCTTTGGACAGGAACCGGTACCAGCATCAAAAAGATGGGGCCGTAGAAAATATCATCGGAAACCTTCCACCAGAAAAGGCCAGAAGACTCAAAGCATTTCTTGGAAGTGGTCACAGCTTTACTTTTGTTCAATCCGCTGTGATCGATAAGATTGTGCTGGATCTATTTAAAAGTCTCAAGGACAACCAGATTACCAGGGAACTCAATGACGGGCAGTACGAGCAGCGCATATTTGACGTACTGCTCAGTTATAATGAGCACTATTACGATAACGGGATCTTGGACAGATCTTTTACGAACCATGAATTGATGTGGACACTGGTGATGATGCAGGGTGTAAGCCGTGTATCCAAAGTTGATTTTGTCCGGACTGGCTTGATCAAGCACCTCTTGATGTTGGATTTCTTGCAAAAATCACTGGGCGCTGATTTCATAGCGCTACAAAAAAGCTTTAGAGAAAGGACAGGTCTTGAAACCATTTATTTTTTCATCATGTCCCTAAGGCACATCTTCGATTTCCTGGAAAGGAGTGGGGCATTGGTTCCTCAGCTTCAACGGCAGGATTCCTCGCTGTCCTATCTGGAACCAATGGAACTACTTATTAATAAAAAGGTGGCGAGCGAAGAGAATTTCAACATGGGGATGATGCTGTCAAAGCCGTTCTTTGAAACTTCAGCAGGTACCATATACGTTATTGACCATCGTAACTTTTCCCTGATTTCCGAACGTGCGTTTATGTACCTGCTGTTTTATAAAACCAATTATCAGAAATTAGCAGGTTTTAAGAATATGAATGGACTGCTAGCGCATTTTGGCAAGAAGTACTATGAAGAGTTTCTCATGGGAACCCTATTGAGGTCGTTGGAGAAGCAAGGGGTAAGGCTGCTTGAATCCGACGATATTTTTTTGGCTGACTTTACCCTAATTGTTAATGAGACTGAAGTCTTTGTCTTTGAGATAAAATCGGTGGCACAGCACTATCGTATTTTTGATGAGCAAAGTGCTGAAGAACTCCAAAAGCATGTAGATAAAAATTATGTGGAAGGCAAAAAGGGGATATCACAACTTGATAGGTATATAACTTACATCAAACAGGACGATAAAAAGCTATTGCAGATCCGCAATAGTTCTCATAAACTCAATATCTATCCGGTCATTATTTGCACCGACCCGAAGGCGGCCACCTATGGGATCAATGATTATGTCGGCCAAAAGGCAGATGAGGTATTTTCGAAGTTCGAGGCAGATTTTAAAAAGGTAATGCCGCTAACGATGATCCAGGCTGATTTCTTCGTGGATAATATTTCGTTGCTGTCCAAGGACAAGACGATGCTTAAAAAACTTATCAACGAGTACCACTATTTCCTGAAGCGCGAAAAGCAACGGTTTAAAAAAGACGGTACTTCGCAGAACCTGATCAGATCGATGACCAGCTTTGACCAGTATGCCATTGATAAATTTGGGGCATTCACTCTGCCCCAAGAGCAAATCTATTATGACCTAAAAGAGATATTCCAACTCAATATTTCCGATTAGGATGAATAATTGGATAAACCAAGGTATACTGACCCCACTTGCCAAAATTAGGATACCCCCTTTTTCTGTTAGATATCAAGTTGTTATCTTAGTTTTTGAAATTGGCAAAGAGGAGTTAATCATTTTGGATTTTCCACTCAGGTTATTTTGTAGCAGTTTTAAGAAAAAACCGGGATGACCTGCACGAATTTGGAAAGTTTCATCGAGTCTATATTCAAAATTCGTAGGTACTGCATCAACACGTTGGATTGGTGTGCTGGTAATATCTATTTCCTGCCGAAATCAGCTGGGTTCTCGCCCCATTCCTTGGTTTGCCACTTTTTTATTTTGGTAGCATAGCTATTATTCACGAGCCAGTTTTCAGCTCTGCGTACTATAGCGATAATGGGCAAGTTTATATCAGTTGTGGCGATTTTAGTTTTAGCCATTTTGTTTTTTACCCAAGTTATTGCGGTCTGGCTATCCGAATAGATAAGTGTAATTTCAGGATGCTCTTTGCAATAGGTCAGTGCATGTACAATACCCAGAAATTCGGCGATATTATTAGTCCCGGTAAGAAATGGTCCTGCGTGAAAAGCTCTTTCGCCATCAGGAAAAAGGACGCCTTGATATTCCATCGCATTGGTCTTTGTGTTCCAGGCTCCGTCCACGCAAAGGCTATTCTCTTCCGGAAGAGCTGAATGTTTGGAAAGATCTGAAGAATGATTTGGGCCTTTGGTCTTACCAATGAATGTTGCACTATCTCTCGCAAATGCTTCCTTAGCTTGGTTTAAGCTGGAAAAGCTTTTATATACCGCACCTTCAAATTGATGTATCTGTGCTTTACAATCTTCCCATGAGAGGTACACGCCTGGCTTACGACCTACCCATACCGTATAATACTTTTGCTTTTCTTTTGCCATCGTACACTATCTTATAGCATCCAGTGCACGTTTATGATCGATTGGAAATCCTGATCTCTCCAGTCTCTCCACAAGTGCGAGGCCAACTTCTTTTACATGGTCAGTAAAGGAGTGGTAGATAATCCCATCTGTATCGGAAGGTCTTTCTAATCGGCCTTTCACAAGAATCAAGGTGTTCTGCCGCCCTAATTTTGAAATTAACATGCCCATTTCAAGAATGACATTTTGCCTTGCCCGCTCTTTGATGGCTCCCTCCCCATCTCTTTTTGCATATCCCAAATCATCAGGTGTCAATAAAACGATGCCAACGTTTGCCGTCCCTTCTGTGCCCAGATGCCTTTCTAAGGCCTCAATGATTGTCAATCCTTCTCCACTTGATTTTGCTAGTATAAAAGGTTCTATTCCTAATTTGCTGAGGATAAGTTCCAACTGATCACGGCTGGTTTGATCATGACCATACACTACAAACAGTTGTGGTGATTTTGCAACTTCTGGTTTGCTTTCAGTCGGGATCAACTTAGCCTCTCCAGCTSCCGGATTTCTGATTAAGGCGTCGATTTTTCCTTTTGAAGTTCCTTTACCCTGACTTAATATGGTTTCTGTATTATATAGTGATAAAACTGCACCATCAGGGGTAATGAATTTATAGCCATTAGGAATTTCAGACCATGTACCATCAATTTTATGTTCTCCTAGGAGAGATTGCAGCGCTGAGAGCCCGCCTTTAAATTTTGCCATTAGATATTTAGTTTAGGCTAATATAGTAATTAAAGGATTACAGTGGTTGTCTGATAACGGGTCCATATGCGCCCAAAACGAACGGATTAGGTAATTGTCGTTTCAAAGGGGATTGGGTTTGACATAGGGCATCCAAAAATAAAAAATTATCTTTAAGGCCAACCAATTAAACCATGGATATAGTCATTAGCATTAAAGTCAGAAACCCCGAATGGCATGAGGACGAGGATGGAACGCCACTCAGCGCAGAAGGGCGCGAACTTCTTCCTTCAGATGTTCCAAAACATAATTATTCAGTTAAATTTAAAATGGCTGAGCAGACAGTGCGGTACGAACAAAAGGCTGATCAGACCTACGCTCTCAAGTTTTTAGCACCTGACCAGATTGGTTTGGAGAATCCCATCTTTCAGACGGTAATATTAAAAGACATCGATGCGACTGAGTTTGTTCATGAAGAAAGGAGCACTTGGGTGGTGGTGTCCAATGAGCTTATTCACAACACCATTTCTGCACAGAATTCAGGTGGTGGAAGATATTACTGGTATTATTACCTCCATGGTGACGCAGATTATTTTGAGTTCACAAGAAACATATGGCTATCCAAGTCGCATGTTGACCAGATTCTAAAGGAGGTGCCCAGTTTCAGTCTGGAGCATCACATCAAGTTCCGCAAATAAATTGATCATGCGCTGTCTTTCAGTTTTTAACACGCTGTCTGATAGTTGCTTAGTAAAATGAGACATAATTAAAGCATTTAATGGATATGAAATTACCCAAGCCAGCTCAAATCACTGTAGAAGATCTAATTGCCTTGGTGACAAATCAGGTGCCTGAAGACCAAAACCTGGAATACAAAAGTTTATTGTCGTTAAAAATTGCAAGCGAGAAGAAGGAATTCTTGCAGGACGTTTCGTCCTTTGCGAACTGCAAAGGAGGAATCATCATTTATGGGATAGGGGAGACTAAGGGCGTGCCTACTTCGGCTGACGGCTTTCCTATTGACAATCTCGATCAAACCCTCAGGCAGATAGACAGCCTGATCCTGGACAGCATTAGTCCGAGAATGCCAGTGGAGATCCGGATATGGAAATTGGATACCGGAAATTATCTGCTGATGATTGCCGTCAAAGAAAGTGCTGACAAGCCTCACCAGGTCCAGATCGATAAGAGCAAAGTTTGTTATTCCAGGACCTCCAATCGTAAATATCAACTGGATATTCAGGAGATCGAAGCCATGTTGAGACAGAAAAATGAGCTGCGAACAATGGTAAACAAACTTTCTGAGCAACATTTGGAACGCATGCTAAACGACGCTACATTCAAAGAGCTACCGGTTGCGGTTTTGCAAATGATTCCCGGTTCAGTCTCAAACCCGGACGTTCGTTACCCTATACTGGATGCTCAATATGGAGCGTTTGATCTGGCGCCTTTGGGTGGTGGAAGCCGCACACCGAAGGCAAACTTCGAAGGAGTAAGAATTGCTGTCAATATGCCTGGATTTAGTTTTGCGCCCAATTACCTGCAGGTGTATAAGAATGGCATAATGGAAACACTAAACCATACGATTTTATATCGACAAGACATGCTCAACGCTCGGCTTCTGGAAGGTTATGTAATGCGGGAACTGATGAACTACCTTAAATTTTTAAAAGGATTGGAGGTGCAATTACCTGTATATATAAGGCTAGTGCTTTCCGGTGTAAGGGGGTATCACCTTTATTCAGAAAAGGTTTTATACGGACTTAATGAGCAAAATAACTTGGATAGGGATGTTCTGGAGTTCCCTGTGCTCCGGATCAGTGATTTTGATCAAAACGTTCCTGAGCTATTGCAGCCTTTGTTTGATGAAGTCTGGAATGCTTTTAATTTTACCAAATGCTATCATTTTTCAGATCAGGGAAAATGGATTTATGATATCAACTTCATTTAATCTTGCTTATGGAAAAATATACTTCAGAAGAGATTTATGAGTTGGTGGGCAAAAAGGATAAAACCGCACACCTTACATTTATTCCTGGCAGTGAGGCCTACCAAAATTATGGGCTGAGTTTATCCGTTGTTTTTGTATATAACCAATATGAGCGGCAAGAAATGGATGAGGCAGTGAAAACCAAACCCTTTAGCCGAAACGGATATTTGAAGGCAAAAGACCTGCTGACTTTTGACAAGAAGGTTGAACAAGAGTTGTTAAAAACCGGAATTTGCTCGGATGATATTTTAGACATCAGTTATTTTGTAGCAGATCCAGTCAATACATATCATTCACAGGATACCCGCACCATAAAGAAAATAGAGATTGATGCCAAACCGAAGGCCAATGGTGGTGATTTAGAGTGGATGTATGGTTTTAATGCAAAAATGGTTAGGGAGGGCATAGGCTTGACTCCTAAAGAACGTGAATCTTATTTAGCCCAGAAATACTATTTTGAACCCAATGAACTCACTGAGGAAGAGCTTTTAGAGATGAAGGGTGTCAGAGATAGCTTCAGGCCGGAAATACGTTTTCATTTCTTACAGATCAAAATTGTTCGTAGCGAGGAGCTCACTGACGAAGAAAACCTTGACGCTGCCCAGCTCATTCAGGATCGCATCAATGCCAAAAAGAATGTTCTGGACCAATACCTGAAGGAAGCGGGCAGCAGCTTCGTTAGATTGGGTAGGCATGATATTAACCAGCTGGCCAAGCTGATGTATAAAGTCGAGAAATTCAAGGAAAGGCGCTTAAATGCAATGGGAAAAATTCCTGTATACCTGGATCTTGAAGGTTACCTGCACATCTACATGCGCCATGTCAAAGAGTTGAAGTTCAATGGCCATTTTCAGCATAAAGATGATTCTCAATGGGAGGAGTCTGACGTCCTTCTGGTGATGACAGAAATGATCCTTAGTATTGACGAGGAAGTGCAGGAATTCTTCGAGAAAAATCCTGGGGTTGAGTACAGCAGGTACGGACGGGAGAGTGTTTACTTTGAAGGAGATTTTTATACCATCCATATCGAGCCTGGAGGACGGATCTCTACCTTTTATAAAAATGCAAAAAAAATGCTGGTTAAACAGGCTCAATCAAATCCTTAGCTTGCTCACTCCATGACAAAACTAAATAGAAACGACCCTTGTTATTGCGGTAGCGGCAAGAAATACAAAAAATGCTGTATCCACAAAGAACAGGCGGAAGAAAGCATTTTACCATCCCATGCTTACAGCCCTGAACTGCCAAATTATGAGAACTTTACCCGGAAGTACAATACAGCAGAATTGCTGCAAATCTTTTCAGTCATGCAACTGCAACCTGAAAACCACGGTAAAAACATCAGGCTGGAATCATTGGTGATCTCTGCACTCAACCAATACAATAAATCCGAAAAACTGGATTACCATACATTAAAGGCAGATATATTAAAATTTTGCCCACGGCACGTGCATGAAGATCCGGTGGAAGACTTTTTCACCGAAAACATCCTGTTTGTCAATGGGAACAATACCGTCTATCCCGGAATTTTTATAGAGGCCMAGGAGATCCTGCAAAGCCAGGTCAATGCAATGGCGGCAATGCAGAGCTTGCGTCTGTCCCTGAGGAAAGAGATTTATGAGGGGATATTGTTTATGTTATACATCCATCAGGAAATTGCATTCAAGTTGGGGCACTCCCGGCGCATGGCGATACCAGACCTACCCGATGAACTGTACTTGCCTGATGCTAAGGAGATGAAGGATCAGCAGAAACTGGTGGCCTTCAGCCAGCAAGAACTCAGCCGGATTTGTGAACATCTGATAGTGCCGGAGCAGGTGATCGATGCCTTTGTTTACCCTTTTAAAGGAAAACGGATCGGAATCAAGAACTTGGATGATAATCCGCTGTTGCAGAAGCCATTTGTGCTGCTGGAAGAAACTTACATTCTAGCGATGCCAAGTGCACAATTAGGTGCCCTGAACGATTTCATTCTGGAGAAATTAAAAAGCGGAGGTCAATTATTGGATTTCAGTGGTATTCAGGCCGAACACTCCATGACTGAAGCTGACACCCGGTTCAGAAGTATGGGGTGGGAGCGGATCAAGTATACATTCCATGAGCCACAGCATTCGGGCCGGGCTATATTCAGCGAAGGCCTTTACCAGTGTGATTCGGATAAACTGGTCTATGTATTCCATGTTACCCCTATTCCTTCTGGAAAAAGAAAGTACCAAACTGATATCGACGCACTAAGCATGCTCATTACCCGGCAGGCATCAGATCGGTGCGCCGAGCTCAAAGCGCAGTACAGCAGGAGCAAACTATTGCTGCTGGTTTTATACAACAAAGCAGATATATTTGAAGCAGGAAGGATTGATACGGGCAAATTCCGTGGCATGAATTATCAGTTGGTACTGACCATGAAAGAACTGAATGTACTGCGAGTACACTGGGAATTCGATACCCTGACCCTTTGGAAATATGCCCGGCACATCGAAGACACCAAACACCAGGTTCAATTTATGCCCAGTAACTCCCATTTATCCCGTTTCAAATGGTATAAAGACAACCATGAGTGGAATTTTGAATCTGACCGCGCCCCAATGAATGGCTTATTTTTCGAATTTGAGATTGAGGGAAATGTCAACCGGGCTGCCAAACTTAAAGAAGACCGCATTGGTATCCCTTTTCCAGCCGAAAGGGGCACAATACAAGTTAGCTGCCATAAACAGGAAGAACACATGCCTGTATACCTCTCAGATGAAGTCAAAAAAGGTTATTTCCGACACTGCCTGCTGCGGTACAGTTGCCCGATATGGGTGCAGAGTGACACACTGAGGGATTTTACAGCAAGTGTCTATATGAATGGAGTCCTTTACTGGCTGAACCACTGCCATTCTTATCTTCAAACCTATCTTGATCAGTTAGGAACGGAACCCCTGGTGATTACATTGATGATGGATAAGGATTTTAAAGATCAGCAAACCTGGGATCTGGAAGGCAGTACAGAGGAATTTAAGTTTACCAGCAAACTGGTTCCTGAAAGCCGAGGTATAGAACTGAGCGTACCAGTACAGCTGGTCAGCCACCTGACCAATGCCGGCAATGGGGGAGAGAAATTCTTAATGACAGGTCTGATTGATGCGATTGGAGACTTTATAGAATTGACAGGTGCGGGACGAAAAATAACGGCTGTGGAACTCGATGAACTGTTGAGCATGTGTATGCCTCAAGGGATGCAAAAGATGATCCTGATCAGTGACTCTACCCAGCACCCGGTATTTTCCAATATAGACATAGAAAAGCCGCGGTCTATACCTCTGGCGGATATTTCCTATGTGCTGAGTAAACAGGTAACTTGGTTGAAATATAATATATCTATTCCGGAGAAGATTGCTACAGCTAAAGAAAAAACAACCTTGCTCAACGATTTGGTGAAGGTTCATTTTGACCGGCTGATTGAGTTGATTTCGCGTTTTCCGACCGCCGACTTGCTGGTCTTGCTCATGCAGCGGCATGAAAGCATGATCCAGTCCAGGGCAATGGGAAAACTGTCTTACCCGGCACTGGAGGCCTGTTTTGGACATTATTACGATGTATTTGTCGAGTTCAGTAAAAAGGAAGCGGATATGGTCACGGCAAATCTTTCGATGAGGACGCTGATTGAGTTTGTGGCCTGCGAGAAGTCCACTGGAATGGAGCCGGTCAATGATGCAGATGCAGATTTGATGCTGGCGCATATGTCCGAGCTGATCAATTACGGCGCATTGTCTGATATGATCCGTTTTGGAATCGCTGACCCCAACATGGGGATGCTTGCTTCAGGAAGGATTGGTATTGACCGTACTTTCAATGATGCCTCCATGACGAGTTTTCAGCAGGACATTCACCGGGAAGAATATGAGGAAAATAAGTCTTCCTTTGGCCGTTACTTTAATGAGGAACCCAGAAAGCCGAAAGCGAAGCGCGGTGATGACCCTTATTATGACCGGGTCGATGATATTTTCATGGAAGAGTGGGGGATCACTTTATGGGATATRCTGGGTTCAGCTAAGTTTCTGTGCTTGGAGCTATATGCCCTAGAAAAATCTGTTCTGATGATCACTGAAGAAGACTTGTTAAAATTATTTGCGGACCGGACAGCCCAGCCGGAGGCTGAAACCCTGGCTTTTTTACAGTTGCTTACTTTTGTGAATAGGGCTGGCGTAATGAATATCGATCCTAAGGACATCCATGAAACCTATCCATGGCGGTATAACCGGCGGATATCGTACATGCTCCGGCCGCTCCTGAAAATCGAAAGACTGGGTAAGACATATTACCTGATCAGTGCCAGACACCTGATGACTGCGGCTGAAAATATTTTATCCCGTTTTATGGACGGAACGCTGAAAGTTGCCGTAAATCATTTGAAGATCAATAACCTTTTGGCAGAGCGCAACCACATCAAAGGAACGAACTTCAGGAATTTCGTGTGCAAATGGCTGGTAGAACACACGGATTTTGAGGTGGTGGGCTTTGAGGTAAAAATCAAGCCCAGGGGTTTCTTTCCTGCCCAGGTGGATAAAGGAGATGTGGACATCCTTTGCCTAGACCATAAAAACCAGGTGCTTTACGCGATTGAATGCAAAAATACTTCTCAGGCGAAGATTGCTTACGATATCTACACTGAGATCAGTAATTATATCGGGCTGAAGGGCAAGCCGGGGATGATAGAGAAACATGTCCAAAGAGACTTGTGGCTAAAAGAAAACAGTACAGTGGTGAGACAAAAGCTGGGGCTTTCTGACGATTACAGGATAAAGTCCTTCGTGCTGACCAAACATATCCTTCCCACCCGGTACATTAAGGATACGCCGCTTCCGGTTTATGCAGTTGCTGATCTTAAAAGTGATAAAGTGTTTATTTCTCTATAGTTTTAGGGATTTAAAAAACGGATTTAGCTCCGATTGGAAGAATTTTATAATGAAATTAGATTAAATTGCCATGTATGCGCGATAAACTCTCCAAGTATAAGTTCAAAAAAATTTCGATTGAGTCATTTAAGAATGGTGCCCGGTTATTGTTGGATGCTTCATTGCTGTATAACAACGGCTCATACCCATCGGCATTTCAACTCTCTGTACTTGCGCTGGAAGAGTTTAGTAAGTCTTACTGGGTTGAACATTATTACTATGCATCGATTACAAATACTGGTTTTCCAGATAAAACCTTCGAGCAAAAATGGCTGTCCCTATTGTATTTGCATCCTAAGAAGCAAAGTGCTTTTTTCGGCTGGGGCTTGGAGCGTGACTACGCACCTGATTTTATTGAGTTCATAAAAAGTGGGAGCCTTGAACTTAAAAAGCAAAAATCCATTTACGTGGGACTTGATAGGATGAAAAGAGGGATAGATGTGAATAGTCGGGTTTCGTTGCCCTGGAGTATTAAAGATAAGGACGCAAGGGAAATGATTTCTCTTTTAGTGGATTATTTAAAATCCATATTCGACCAGTTTAAGCTCAATGAATTCTATTTTAATATTCCAGGTAAGGATGCGTTGCTCACTGATACTTTGCTAGCAAACTTGCAATCTTGGAAATTCAAATGCAACTTGAAAAAAAAGAATGAATCATTTTCTGTCGCCTCATTACTGGGCTTATTGCGTGGCTGAATAAAAACCATTACAAAAAACATATCTAATGATGAATAGAATGACAAAACTGTTTCTTAACGTAGTACTCCTCTTGTTTGTAATCTCAACGAATACACTGGCACAATCAGAAAAACCAATGGGCTTTAAAGACCTTCAGCAGTTCTTGGCTAACATCGACCAAACATCTCTCATTGAAACTAAATTAAGCGCAATGGGCTACCACAGAAAGTTCAACGGCATATACATTTCCAACACGATGCTCACGCCGAAAAAACCAAAGCACTGGCTGCACGTGAACCAGCTTGGCAGTTATTCCAATATTACCTTTGCCACCGCAGACAAAACAAGCTGGGAGCGTGTGCTGTCGGAGCTGAAAAAGCAGGCAAAGCCTGTGAAATTTGATACAGGTACCAGCGAAATTGGCTACCGGTACCGTTTTTCCGGCTATGAGGTGAAAACGTATAAACCTTTGAACGGAGTGAATCTAAATTTGAATAACCTATACCAGGTAGTAGTGATGAAGCGGTAGGTTAGCTATCTGCCACATCCTGTTTTCTTTTTAGTCTTACCTGTTTCATCCAGTCTACGATTTCCTGGTTCCTTGGGTGATCCCGCTGCTTAGTGACATCATAAGCTTTTGCTTCCTCGCTTTCGCGGATAAAAGAAAAAGAAAGGTTTAAGGTGTGTGCCAGATGATAACTGAAAAGGCATTTGGCTTCAGGTTTTCCCGGACATGGGACGAGTTCACTGATGAGTTTGGATTTTTTGTTCCTTAAACCTTCCATGGCCAGGCTTTTTATATAGGCTTCTTCCTGGGCGATCCGGTAGTACAGGTTTTTATCGGCAGAAACCGATTGCAATAAGTTGATGTTGTAAAGGTCTGAAGCTTTGTCCACATGAATCCGGTTTTCAGCAGTGCATTTGACATCGTAGCTATAAGGATCGATCAGCATCAGGTAATGATCAGGAGAAAGCGGGAATAGCAGGATTAGGCCCTTGCTCAAATGGCTGTTGGCGGCCCAGTAGTATTTTCGCTTTTGCATGAACGGGTTAAATGTGATCAGGGGATTATCTGATAGGAAGAAATCTTTCCCGGTATGATTGGTCAACAGAAAGGCGTGGAGATCTGCAGTCACTACCCAATCATCCATAAAGCAAGCCAAGTTAAAAGCTGCCGGTTCAGGATGCTTGAGCCTGAGTTCATCCAAGTTGAGCTGCTGCAAACTCGAATCGTATTTCGATAAGGCTTTGAGCGTAGCATTCAGGTTTTCTTCAGTATGGTCTACCTGCGCTTTTGTCCTGGAGTGGTATAGCATGACAAAATGTAACAGGTAGCTGTATCGTTTATCGCCGATCTTTGGGATCAAACCGCTTTCCAAGATTTCTGCGATTACCGGTGCTGCCCTTTCCTCCGTAACACTCAAGAATTCTTCAAAGGTGAGATCATTTCCGTAATAGTAATTTTCCTGCGCCTGAGTTTTGATCAGCGCATGGTTGACGACCGTATCGGTTTTCCTGTTGTACAGGTGTACAAATTTGCGCTCCTGGTCGATGGCAAATTTCTTGATCAGGAACTGGGACACGAAATGTTGTTTTTTCTTGAGAGCCACGGGTCAGATTATAACATTATGCTGGGACCAGCATTTCATTTCCGCGCATCACTGTTAGCCGTTCCATCGATTCAGCCTCCAAATCCTTAATGAAGTATTCAATGCTTCTGTACATAACACGAAATTAACGAAAGTCATTCAAAATATGGTATTTGCATACATAACATAAAATAGTTTAATTTTATAGCAACCAAACAGACTCATGCTTTCAACTATAAGTGATAAATTATTAACGTTATTCAAAGGCGATAACAGACGGGTAATGAGGCAGACGCAAAATGCCTACGTAGATTCGCATTCCGGCCCCTTAAATTTAAATGATCTGGCCAATCATCTAAGTGGAAGTGTAAGTAATGCGATATATCTTTTGGATCAAAACTCTTATTGTTCTACGTTTTGTCTGGATATAGATATTCCTAAAATGGATATTCCTGACAGTGCAAATCTTCGGGAAGAGGTGAAAAGAGATAAATTTCTTCCGGTGGTGCGCAGCTTGATGGATTATATAACTACCTCTTATAATTTATCAGAGAATTGCTTACTGATAGAAGATACCGGTGGTAGGGGATATCACATTTGGATGTTTCTAGAGCAACCTATGCCGGGGCTTAAAGTGGTGGGGTTTTTAAATGAAATTCGGCAAGGTGCCGGATATCCTGATCTTGAAATTTTTCCACCTAAGGGATCTCATGGAAGAAAAGGTTTTAGTAAGTCCCTGGTCAGATTACCATTGGGTGTGCATCGAAAATATAATAATTCCCGAAGTGTTTTTCTGCACCCTGGATCGCTGGAAAGAATCACTCTAAGTCAGGTTTTGGATCACCTGGACTTAGTTGAGTTTGTACCGGAAAGCGCGATTGAAGAAGCCAATGCTAGATTGGGTGCTATCATAGGCGAAAAAGAGATACAGGCTATAAAAAGAGGTCAAAAACTCAAACATGAAGGTGTTATTCCGCAAAATCTCGGTGAGGTGGGGGAGTTGATTTCACGCTGCCCTGCAATTAATAGCCTTGCAGTAAAGGCGAAGAATGAAAGGAACTTGAAACACCATGAACGCTTTGCATTGGCCGCACTTTTGAAAAACTTTCAGGATGGTGAACCAGTCCTGCATGGAATTTTGTCGTCCTGCGAAAATTATGACTTAGAGAAGTCTAGCATGCAGCTCGCGACGATTGATCCCTGTTCAATCTCTTGTAAAAAACTGCAGAGTACAGAGTATGGTATTTGTAAAGGATGGTGTAATTCAACCCTGGAAGAGGCTGCACTGTCGGGCAAATATCCCTCACCTGTTTGGTTTTCAGATCTTAACACTGCATCTATCGATTTAAAAACAGATCAAGTCACTCAGGGCACGATTCAGGAGGTTGCATCGCTCAGAAACTTATCTTTAGCCTGGAAAAAGGCGAAACAGCAGGTCGTTGAACGTGACGTATTTCAAGATAAAATGAACTTTGACCTGTTTGAATCTGATCTTTGGAATAATCTTGTGATGCTACGCCGGCAACTACTAGAAGGTAAGTGGAGACACAACAACTTTCTGCTGGTAGAAATTCCAAAAGATAAATTAAACACTTCGTTGCGCCCATTTTGTTCTGTAAGCCCTCGTGAAGCGGTTGTTGAAATGGCAATACTTAATGTGGTAGGCCCAAAAATTGATTCCCGGTTTCATAAGCGTTCACTTGGTAACAGACTGGCGATTTCACCTAAATCGGACAATCAGATTTTTCAGGACTGGAAAATCCAGAATGGGATTAGAGAATTTAAAAAGAGTAGTTTCTCGTTATTTGAACCACACAATCATTACTTGCTCCTGGATATAACTAAGTTTTACGAATTTATCAGGCATGATAAGCTCATGAACCTGCTTCGACAGTTCGTAGAAGACCAGGTAATTTTAGATTTGATCCAACAATATATTGAAGCTCCATTTGATCGCGTCGAGCATGAGTATGAAGGTCATCGAAGAACGGTTGGAATACCGCAAGGACCAGCACTTTCTGCTTTATTGGCAAATTTGTATTTAAATGAACTTGATTACTGGCTTGCTGAAAATAGCATAGACTTCGTTCGATATGTTGACGATCTGGCGATCTTGTTTGAAAATGTTGAAATGGCTGAGGGCGCACTTGCCGAATATGAACAAGCTCTTAACCAGGAGTACGGGTTAAACCTTAACCTGGATAAAAAGGAAGGGCCACATCCGGTAACCAAAAGTGAGAAGCTACATAATTTTTTGGATAAAATCCGGTATGATTTTGTAAGGTCAAACGTTTCAACAGCCGACCTTAATAGGGAAGAACAGGAAGAATTGTTTGAGACTTTGAATAAGGTTGCCGGGAACGTAGACCAGGATATCCGTACATTAACAAAATCCCTGGGCTTTTATGTACGTTTTTCGCAGCACCTAAGAAATGCGGAACTGGAAAATAAGGTTTTCAAAATTGCTACTTTCCTGCTGGAAGAAGACAGACCAAAACACAGTGCTACCTGCATTGCGGTAAGCTCCCTGATCAAATCCTGTAGCGAGCCTGAAAAAACAAACTGGCAGTTGTTTAAAGGATTGCTTGACAATAGGACAGATGAATATTTTAAGATTATTGTTGCCCAAGAAGCAGGCAAATTGTATGAGGTGTCTCAGTTACAAAACCTTAGTGAAGAAATTATCCAGCTTTTGATTCAATTGGCTGCTGATGGGTCAGCTCCCGTTGCTGCGGCTGCGGCGATAAATACATTAATCAGAATACAGGAACTTCGATTAGACGAAGAAAATATTAACAAATTTAAGGCTATTGGAGTCGGTTCCGGGATATTTTTGAGAATGCGTGTGGTAGCCTGGCTTGACCGACAGGAATTAGTTAATGAGACCTATTTGGCGAGAGCGCTGCCAGAAACTTTGTTTGAGATAGAGTTGATGGGATCTTTGCTCCGTTTTTCTTCCGGTGGAATATTTCAGGAGCTAATTAAAGCAATTCAGATCCTTCCTTTTGCAATTTTATGTTTGCCAAGAGTTGTACTTAAGGCGATTTTGTTCCAGAATGCTGCTGGAGTACAATTGTTTGAAATACTCAATGACGAGGATAAAAAGAAATCCAGTTACTACATTGCAGAAAAGACTGTCGAATTTATTTTCGCTGATCAGGACGCCCCTGTAAAAATACAGCAAATGCTGACGTTTCTTTCTGGGGAAAATCAAACGTTACTTTACCGGGAATTATTCTTGTTTGCCAGTTCAGGCAGATTACTTGCTGCAAACACTTCGCTTCCGAATCCTGGGAACGTTGAAGAGCATGATCCGATCAAATATCAGTTAGAGACTGAACCTTGCCTCCCCGGGGTTGTTCTGGGAGAACTTGTTTTTCCATTCTACAGATACATTCATTTTGGGAGTAATACTGACGGGAAGGCATTGTTTCATGAACAGCTCAATGATAATGAATTGATGAAGGTAGGTAAAAGTGTGTCTGATTATCTTAAAGCTATGAATGCGCTGATGGCCCATTCCTTGACTTTACAATCCCTTACTTCCATCAATACGCAAGAGGGATTTCTTTTAATGGCCACAATTGTTCCAGCTGAGTATCAAAGCCTGAATGATTTTTTAAGTACCCAAACCTTGTCTCCCAATCAAATTTGGGATCTGCTACAA
>NZ_JBFTNT010000073.1:0-16575 GCF_056397585.1 Pedobacter sp. 05L430
GCTTCCCACGAATATGGAATTACCGGATTTGAAAAAAGTAATGCAGGCCTATCAATTTCAATCCATTTATCGGCATAATGTAATTTGCCCTTACCTATTATAAGTGATACTTTATAAAAATCACGTCTTATGTAAGGGGCATTGTTAAGGCATGATCTACGCTCAAACACATTAAAATGCCCTGCGCCAGCATTGTGAAGTGAGAGTCCTAACGGATTTGCCTGTGGTACCCGGCTATAAAACTCTTGTAGAGATTCAATTTGTTCCATTCAACAAAAATTATAAAATTCAAACAGATATAAAGTTGCGGTTTCTTACAATTTCCTCCGTCGTCTTCATGTCATTAAATACCGTCTGCGATTTAATTTACTAAAAAGGGCGCTTCAATTGTATCTGCATCCTTAAGTACAAGATCTGTTAATGATTGGATTAATTTATTTACAAGACCTAAGGTTAACTGATCGGTTATATTACCCTGCTCGTCTATTTTACTCTTAATACCTGGAATTAAAAGCTGTGTATCTACTGTCATCTTTGACTCTATAATTAAAAGTGTACCCAATAAAGAAGCATGCGCTTTTTCTCCAGATAATGACGCGGTGATTAATGCGACGGGTTTTTTAGAAAATTCCATTGACGAAACCGTCCAGTCAATCGCATTTTTTAAAGTACCAGGCACTCCCATAGCATACTCTGGAGTACAGATCAATATTGCATCCGCAGCTTTAAGATGCTGCCTGAAATCGGCAACTTGTATTGGTGGTGTCTCCAGATCGAGATCAGGATTAAATTGAGGAATATCAGATAGGCCTTCAAAAATGTTTATTTCAAAAATATCAGAAGTTAACCGAGCAATTCCTTTTATCAGATTAAGATTAGAAGATGTCTTTCTAGTGCTTCCGGAAATGGCTATTACTTTAATTTTACGGGACATAATAAGTTTTTTCTATTTTGTACACTAAAGTCTATTAGCAAGTCTCTTATTAATTTCGTCAAGCAGATACTCTTTGGGATCTGATGAATACTCCCAAAACATTACTCCCGCCAGACCATGTTCTTTTACATACTTGCATTTATTCTTTACGGATTGCTCATCTTCATAGGTAATAAAAGTCTTGTTCTTTTCATTAAAAAGATAAGGCGCTTTTGCCCCCTTATCTACAAATCTTTTGTAACCATTTTTATTAATAAGGCTATCTTTTAAAAGTGTATAACCCTTTCCAAATTGACCAGAAACAACTTTATCTCCAAGCCCTTTCTTACCACTTTCATCAATTTTAAAATTGCGGCCATAAAATGCTATTCCCATAACTAATTTATTGGCAGGAACGCCCGCAGCTATAAAAGCTTTTATCGTTTTATCAGCAGAGCTATTAGACGCTATCTTTTTTGAATCGTATAAATTAGCATGATGACTGGCCGTACCACCGCCAGTATACAAGTCGTAGGTCATCAGATTAACGTAATCCAGATATTGTTGAGCTTTCCCCATCTCTGAGGTATTCAAAAAATCAGTAAAACCACCAACAGCAGTACTAAGAAGCTTCTTTTGACCTGTCTCCTTCTGAAGTACATCTAATTCTTTACGGATCGCCTGAAACATTAATGTGAAATTCTGCTTATCCTCGGGTCTATACACATTACCTTCTTCTCCTGGCCGGGCAGGATACTCCCAGTCGATGTCTACTCCATCCAGATTATACTTTCTTATAATATCTACTGAACTCTGTGCAAATTCAGCTCTGGAGGAATCGGTTAATACCGCATCCGAAAAGTTCTCACTCCATGCCCATCCACCTATTGAAATAAATATCTTAAGATCAGGATTCTTTTGTTTTAACAGATTTAATTTTCTAAAATTTACAGTATCCGTCTTCAGGTTTCCTAAAAATGCACTATTGCCTTTTACATTTACAAAGGCATAATTTATATGCGTAAGTTTTTGGGCAGCAATCTTATCGGTATTTATTAACCCTCTAAATCCGGCAACGTATCCAATTATTACTGGTTTACTTTTTACGGAATCTGATTGAGAAAATGCATTAGTTACCAGGAGTAAAATGGTGGTTAAGCCACAAACAGAGAACTTGAGATACTTTTTCATAAACTTAAATAGGAATATAAATATAATCCTATTTAAGTAATTTAACCTCATAAAGATCATTACGCCTGTCCTTAAGTATCCTAACGGTACCAAAATGATGAATTTCATCAAGCAGGTGTAGGTCAACATCTACAACCAACATCATTTCTGTATTGGGTGTCGCTTCAGCTTTAACAGCATTGGTAGGAAAAGCAAAGTCAGAAGGTGTAAATACTGCCGATTGCGCAAACTGAATATCCATGTTGTTTACTTTAGGCAAATTCCCTACACAGCCGGCAATAGCCACATAGCATTCGTTTTCTATGGCTCTGGCTTGTGCACATCTTCTTACTCTGGTGTATCCATTTTGAGTATCGGTAAGAAATGGAACAAATAGAATCTGCATTCCCTGATCGGCGTAGATGCGGCTCAACTCCGGGAATTCGACATCATAACAAACCAGAATCCCTACTTTCCCGCAGTCGGTATCAAATACCTGAATTTTATCACCCCCAACCATACCGTAATATTTCCGTTCATTTGGAGTAATATGAATCTTTCTATATTCATCTGTTTTTCCGTTTCTGTGGCAAAGATAGGTGGCATTGTACAGCTTATTATCTTCTAATATTGGCATACTGCCCGAAATGATATTTACATTGTATGAAACCGCATATTCCTGAATTTTAATAACAATCTCTTCGGTAAGTTCTGCAAGTTTACGCATCGCCTCCATTTCTGGCAAGTGATTGTAAGGCTGTAAAAGCGGAGTATTAAAAAATTCCGGGAACATAATAAAATCGGATTTGTAACCGCTCACAGCATCTACAAAAAATTCTACCTGCTCATAAAAAGCATCCATGGTAGGGAAAAGACGCATTTGCCATTGAACCAATCCTATACGAATGGTTTTTGCAGATCTTGCCGAAGCATCAACTCCCTGATAATAAATATTATTCCATTCAATCAGCGTTGCAAATTCTTTAGATTCATGATCGCCCGGAAGGTAGTTTTTTAATACCTTTCTTACGTGAAAATCATTAGATAATTGAAAGGTAAGTGTTGAATCGTATAATTCCTTAGCTTTTACTTTATCGATATACTGTCTTGGGCTTAGTGTATCGGCATGTTCATGATAGCCGGGGATGCGCCCGCCGGCAATGATGCTCTTTAAATTTAAGCTTTCACAAAGTTCCTTTCTGGCTTCATAAAGCCTGCGGCCTAAGCGCAGACCGCGATATTCAGGCGAAACAAAGATTTCTATTCCGTATAAGGTATCTCCATTGGGATCATGGGTAGAAAATGTATACCTACCGGTTATCATTTGATAGGTGTGTTTATCTCCATACTCATCATAGTCCACTATAATAGATAATGAGCAGGCCACTACTTTCTCGTCTACAGCAATGCACAACTGGCCCTCAGGAAATAATTTTAATAGTTTAGCGATAGTTTGCTTGCTCCAGATTTGTCCTCCCAGGGTATCATATGCCTGCTCCATAGATTCCTTTAGGTCACTATAATCTTCGAGCGTCAATTTTCTAATTTCAATATTCATGAGTACGTGTTGTTATACTTGCTAGTGCACATAAATAGTKCCTGAAATATATTTTGAAACAGAATTACCCACCCTGCAAAGCCATATTCCAAGAACTTCTTACTATATTTAGCAAGGTGCGATAGATTGAATTTAAACCAGCTTAAATGTGCCAAAACCATTCAACCAAAAGATAAAATGTTAAAAATTAAAACATTAAGACTGATGTTTACTTTTTACATGAGCTTTTTCACTACAGCTTTTGTATTAACTTTGGTGTCGGCATACATGCTATCCAAACTTGGTTCAGAAGCTTTCACTTTAATATTTTGGTTTAAAATAATTACCTACGGGATAATTATCTATTATATAAATAACTACAAAAATAAGGAGTTTTATTACTATCAAAACTTGGGAATACCTAAGCTTACTTTATGGATAGGTACCTTAACCTTCGACTTCCTGTTATTTGTTGCCCTTTTAATTTACGCCGTTAAATGATCCATAAACTTGAAGCCGATAGCATATTCCTTGAATTTGGTTCAAGAAGGATCTTATCTGATATTTATTTAAAGTGCGAAACCGGCAAAATAACTGGTTTGCTCGGTAGAAATGGAAATGGTAAAACATGTTTAATGAACATTATCTACGGCAATCTAAATGCTAACAGTAAATCCATTCGCTTTGACGATTTAACGGTTCAGGCTGCCTATAAGAGGCCTGATTTACTCCTATATCTTCCGCAGTTTAACTTTATACCACAAACTTTAACTTTAAAAAGAGTATTTGCCGACTTTGATCTGGACTTTTTTGAATTCGAAAACCGCTTCCCGGATTTTAAATCCAACTATAAAAGCGCTTTAAAAAGTCTATCTGGCGGCAACCGAAGGCTAGTTGAAGTATACATTGTACTAAAGGCAAAATCTAAATTCGCCATGCTGGATGAGCCTTTTTCACACCTGAGCCCCATAATGATTGAGGCAATCATGGAACTAATGAACGAGGAAAAGAAAAATAAAGGATTATTGATTACAGATCATATGTTCAGAAACATAATCGGGATCAGTGATAGTCTTTACGTTTTAACAGGAGGAAAAACCCATCTGACAAAAGCCGTTGAGGAACTTGAATTTTTAGGATACGCAAAGGCTTAGCACTACTCGTAATTGATATATCATATTAAGCTTAGAAATCAAATTTGACTCTTGCACGGATTCCCCATTCAGAAACCATAGGATTATCAAGATACGTGAAGCGTTTTACCAGATCAACCCTAAGCAATTTAAAGATATTTCCTACACCAACACTTCCCTCAATATAAGGATCTCTACTTAGTGAGTTTGTGATAGGTACTCCATCCTGATTCAGTACAAATTGCATTGCGCTATTATTAACCGCAGGGTTGTTTTCATTCCGCAGACCACCATATAGCGCCTTAAACGACATTACTTCTCTTAGCTTCAGCTTTTTTAATAATGGTATTTTATTAAAGAAGAAACCATTAAAGTTTTGATCTATGTTGATGCTAGCGTAATGATCACTAACAAACTCCAGAAAGTTCATTAGGTTATACGATTGCAACTGATAAGCATAAGTTTGGTTTGCTCTGTGAATAGACAATAATGGGAAAGGCACTTTACCCAAAATATAAGCGCCTTCGAGTGTTACATCGGTATACCCAAATTGAGATAGATAAAAACGTTTATCAACGCTTCCCATGAAATTATGATAGTTATATTCACCTCCTAAAACTCCCTTTATACCTGCAGTATATCTGAAATTAAAAATAGGATACTTGTCGACAAGCGGGGTACGATATACCTTACCCTGATAAAACTTTTCATGTGGCGCGTACCTTAACTGAAGTGATATTTCTGATGTACTAATCGAGTTAGTTTTAATTAAATTATTGTCTCTTGAACTTGCAAAATACAAAGATCCGGCAGGTGTTTGATTCCATTTGCGCAAACCAAGGCTATAAGAGAAATGATTTTCGAACTCATGCACATAATCTATTCTGTAAAAATCATTGTACAACATCATATCATTCTCTCCCCTTTTGAAGGATAGCAAGAAGTTATCTTCTTGTACAAACTGCAATTCCTGACCTGGTATTTTTGTATCTCTCTGGAAACTTGCCCTTAAATAGTTTTGGGGAAATGCATAAATAGATTTATTGTTTAACGAATAGGTTCCGCTTAAGAAATACTTCCACTTCGTATCATTAAAGCCATAAGCAGCATATGTTTCAAAGTAATAACGTTTGCTAAGCGCCGGAGTAGTTCTTCCCCCTAAACGCAAACGAAAACCTTCAACACTATTAAAACTGTAAAAAGTATTTACCGGCCCCATTTCAAAAGGTCCAAAATCTTTATAGCCAGCAAAGAAAAGCGTAACCACATCCATTGTTCTTTTAAATGATGGGATAGTTTGCAGCGTATCTAAATTACTATACACCTTTAAATTTGTAGCACTAAGCGCTTCCGGACGGTTATCGGCCCAAAATTCTTCTGATCTTTTAGTGGCATCTGCAACTACAACAGGCACCGCTGAGCCATAATATGTAGTATCAGGATGGGGTTTGTTGATTTGGTAATCTTTAAAATTCACAGTTCTTTCGCCAGTAAATCCCGTTCCGCCTTTTTTACTTAAACCAAAATCAACAATCAGATTACTTTTACTAAGGTGATAACGCTTATCTGGATTCTGTTCAAAGTCGAGCTTAGCTTCTAACGCCCTAACGAAATTCAAATTAATATCCTTATTTACAGTAAGGTATGCATTTTGAACAGCATAATTCCCATCTAGCGTAATGTATAACTTTCCTTCAAACAAGAGGTCAGTATTGTTTCTTGGCATAAACGAAAGCTCAACCAGCTTTGGGTTATGATTTTGAATGGTATCAGTAATGAAAAACTTATAGAATGTAGGTGCACCATCTGCAATTGGACTTAACAACTGATTACTTACTACTGAGATATTGTTATCATAGATATCTATATCCTGATACATTCTATCGAAATAAGTAGTTAAGCCTTGGTTATCGATAAAACGTTCATCAAAGTTAACACGCTTATCAGCTACTATAATGGTCTTAAGTTTTTCCGGACTTTTGCGGAAATAATTGTTCGAAAGCTTTTCTTGCTGAAATACAGGAAGCATGGTTTTACCACCTATTTTAGTGGAGTCCTGTTCCTGAAACAAAAATTTATAATTACGGAATATCCTTTTGTTTTTAAACTTATCAGAAAGGTTACTCATAGAAAACATCATTCTTTCGTATTTCTTGTATTCAACGAAATCATAATGATCCATACGGTTCTTTGGTTTATTAGCAATGACATTTCTAATAAGCGCAACCGCAGGATTATCCTTATTTTTATATTTTGGTTTTTTGCCTGCCGTAATTACCACTTCATCCATTTGAGTAGTTTCACTCTGCAGCTGTACATCAATTGTCTGCGTTTTGCCTGGAACAATTGTTTTTACAACTGATTTGTATCCTACATAACTAAATTTAATCTGTGTATGGTCATCACTGATAGTAATACTGTATTGGCCGTCAGCATCTGTTCTACCACCCTTTTCAGTTCCGGTAATCAGAAACGAAACATACGGTAAGGTTTCTTTGGTTGTAGCATCTGTTACTGTACCGTTAACAACTGTTTGCTGAGCTTTTGAAGTAAAAGCAAACGCTATCAGTAAAATAACAGTTCCTATATATTTAAAATATTGATGTTTCATTATGTATTTCATTTACCTTGATCCCGCCAATGCAATGGCATTTACCGGATATAATTATTCAGGATGTCGGCAAAGGTACATCTCAACTTTTGAATATTATACTAAAATAGTCAGGATAAAGTCTTCAACCAGATGTTATGACATCAAGATGAAAAAGCAAAAAAATAAAGTCTGTAAATAGTTGATTAACTGAGCTGAATAACAAAATCTGTTTGCCCTGGTTGTAGGGTTTTTAATGAAAACAAAAAGCCATGATTAAGCAATATCTCTCTGACCAGAGTCAAACCAATACCCTGCCCGTCTTTCTTGGTACTAAAAAACGGACTAAAGAGCTGCTCACTTAAGTCCTCCGATATCCCCCTGCCGTTATCAGTAATTGTGAGCTTCTTTAATTTAGCGTCTAAACTAAACTTCACAATACCCTCCTGATCAAAAGCCTCTATCGCATTCTTAACAATATTAATCAGTGCCTGCTCCATTTGTTGTGAGTCGGCTGAGATGTAAAATGGAGTATTAGGTAAATCGAATCCAAAGCTAACACCACTTTCTTTTGCTTTGATAAGCATAAAATCTGAAACTGAATAAATTAAAGCAGTAAGATCAACCTGAAGTTTGTTTACGGGTGTCAGTTTTACCAAATCTGCAAAATTTCTCATGAACAGATTCAGGTTCTGATTTCTGGCAACAGCTACATACATTGCATTCTTTAAACTTGATTTATCTTCAGAGCTCCATATTTCATTGGTATCAAGAGCCATATTAATGATAGAATTTACGGGCCCTACTGTATTATTTACTTCATGAGCCATCATCCTGATTACTTTACCATAGGCATTCTTTTCCGCTTCAAAGATCTCCGCAGTCACTTCTTCAATCATTACAAACATTCGGGGAAAGCCCCTATCTATAAAATGAGATTTTTGGACCTTATAAGTATTTAAACTGCCAATTCTCATTGTTTTAGACTCACCAGCCTTAAGGGGCTCAAACTGAGCCAAAAGTATTTCAGGTCTGGTTCCCAATATTTCCTCTGCTTTTGGATTAATCTGCTTTATATGATTGTCGTAATCAAGGATAACAATACCAGTGGGTGAAGTATGAATCAGTTTTTCCAGAAAAAAATGCTGTGCTTCCTGTTTTGTCCTTTCTTCCCTTAATGCATCCATCATCTGATTGTATACATCTATGAGTTCATCTGTTTCTTTCTTCCCTGTTGGTAAAAACTTAACATTAAAATCACGATCATTGATGGCGCTAATCCCCTCCCTAAGATAATTTAAAGGCTCTACAAGCTGTTTATAAAGCCCTATTGATATCACAACAGAAACAATAACTAATACCTCAGAAATAATAAAAAATATCTTATTCTTCTCCAGAATAAGATAGCTAAGTCCTAAAAAGACAAGATGAAGAACAACAATAAAGAGGATATACTTGGTCTTTAACTTCATTCAGTTTAATCTTCTGCTTCATTAAATGGAATCTGATACTTCTCAAGTCTACGGTATAGTGAATTTCTTGTTATCCCAAGAGATGCAGCGGCTTTGGTAATCTTGTTTTGGTGAAAGCTCATTGCCCTTTTGRCCATTTCAATTTCCATCTGCTCAAGTGTAATACTGCCTACACCGGGCATTTGTACATTCGCCTTTTTTGAAGGGGACAGATCTAATTGCGCTTTAAAATCATCTATACCAAGTTCATTATTCTTGCTCACTAAAATAGTCCGCTCTACCAGATTTTTCAGTTGCCTTATGTTGCCTGGTAACTCCAATTGCTGAAGCCACTTCATTGCACTGACTGATATTGATAACAATGGTCTATTGTAGATTTCTTTAAGATTATTAATAAAGAAATCAACCAATAAAGGGATATCATCTGATCGTTCACGTAAAGGCGGTAAGTTTATAGTGATCAGGTTGATGCGATACAACAAGTCTTCTCTGAAAGTGCCCGCACCGACCATTTCATTTAAATTTTTATTAGTTGCACACACCACCCTGACATCCACTACTTTACTTCGGCTGCTACCCAACACTTCATATGTTCTGTCTTGCAGCACCCTCAATAACTTAACCTGACTACCCGCTTCCAACTCTCCTATTTCATCTAAAAAGATAGTCCCTTTGTTAGCCATTTCAAATCGACCGGTTCTGTCGAAACGTGCATCAGTAAATGCTCCACGAACATGACCAAACATTTCACTTTCAAACAATGATGAAGATATTCCCCCAAGGTTCACTTTTACGAAAGGCTTATTCCGACGTGAGCTATTCTCATGTATTGCTTCTGCGATCAGCTCTTTTCCTGTACCGCTTTCTCCAAGAATAAGCACCGATGCATCTGTTGGCGCAATCTGCCCTATAGTTTCAAGTATAGCAAGCATCTGAGGATCTTCGGCAATAATTTGCTTAAAATTATATTGCTTATCCAATTGTTTTCTACTGCTATTCTTTGTTTTAGTAGTATTTAACTCAAGTAATGTTTTAACTGATTGTAAAACGTGTTCGTTGTTCCATGGCTTATTTATAAAATCATTTGCGCCAAGTTTCATGCCCTGAACAGCCAGTTGGATACTTGCCCATCCTGTAATCAAAATCACAGGTACTACAGCATCAATTTTTCTGATGCTGCTAAGCAATTCCATCCCTTCCACTCCAGTGGTATCAATAGAAAAGTTAAGATCAAGAAGAATCAACTCTGGAGTTTGCTCTTTGATAATAGTTAAAGCCTCTACGGCACTATCTGCCGACTTAACCTTATTACCTGCATTTTCAAGTAATAAAGTTRAAGAAGTTCTTACAGCAATATCGTCATCTACAATCAGTATCATATACAAAGTTAATATAGTTATTATTCTTCATGCAATGCAACAGCAGGATGTATAGCAGCAGCCTGTTTTCCAGGGTATAAAGAACAAAAGATCACCAGTAGATAAATGAAAGCAATAGACAACAATAAAGCGATGATATAAACGCTGGCTGCAACATTAAAAACATTTAGCAAGGGGAATTGTAAAGCAAAAAAAGAACCCAAAATAATAGATAATGTAGCCAATAGCAACGACTCACTGACCAGTTGAAATGATACGGATGAACCTGTTGCACCAATAGCTCGGCGCAAACCGATCTCCCCCCTTCGCTGGCTAATATTATACCAAAGCACGCCGAACAATCCCAGCGCCACATTGATGATTAAAAAGCCTGCTACTGTAATACAGATGATCATAGGGATAACGGTATCAGAATTTTTAGATTCCCGGGTATCTTCCATATGCTGGATCTCCGTATTTGAATTCTGAATTATTCTGGCAAGGAGTTTACTCAACCTACTTTCAAAAGCTGCATTAGCCTTTGGACTTACTTTAAGCAAAATGTGTCCTACCCACCTGAAACTGCCAGTATCAAGTCTTTTATAAAAGCTCTTACCTGCCGGCCAATAATCCCCTTCGGCTTTCACATCGGCCGTAACGCCAATCACCTTCCATTTTTCTTCTTCGTTATCTGCACCAACAATTTTACCGGCCGCAGGCTCGTCTCCAAACATCGCCTGCTTTAATGTTGAATTAATAACTACACTTCTTTGATTGATGTCTTCTTTATTGAACCACCGACCCTCGAGTAATTGCATACCTAATACCTTATTGTAATCATCTTCTACAACATAGTTATTTATTGGAGACATTTCTTTCCCTTTATAAGTAAATCCAGTTGTGGAATGGCTATTTGAATAAGGAAAATTCGCACTTGTAAAGCTTAACTCTTCTATTTCTGGTAACGCTTTTAAGCTACGCCTTACATTCTCGTAAAAAATATTTAAAGAGTCAATATTATTGGTTTTAGCATTTCTGCTATAAGATACAGACCATACCCGTTCCGATTCGAATCCCTTGGGCAGCATATAATTCAAGTAATAAAAAGTTAACAGGGAGAATACGGCAAATATGACCAAAAATGACACCAGTATTTCCGAAAGGAACAGGAAATTCTGCTTCCTTTTATTCCAGATCAATTTAAATAAATGTTTGAACATGATAATTTCTTTAAAATGGTTCTTATTGAGCTTTTAGGGCATTAACTACATTTAACCTCGACATTCGCCAAGCCGGGTAGACTCCCGAAAGCAACCCGAAAAATAGGCAGATCAGAAATCCAAATACCAGTACGGTAAAGTTCAGCGACAAATTAAGGTTAGGTAGAATATCGGATTGATTAAATAGAAAAATGCACACTATAGAGAGAAAAACGCCTATAACACCTCCCAGCAGTGTTAAAATAACATTCTCTACAATAAACTGATAAACCAGTGTTTTAGATGAAGCGCCAAAAGCCTTTCGAACTCCAATCTCCGAGGAACGCTCCATTATCCTGGTAATATTAATATTTACCAGATTTATAGTAGGTAGCAACAGGAACAGCAAAATAAAAAGACTAACAATTGCGATCATCCTGGAAATACCCACGTTTTCATCATTTCCAAATAATTTTCTTGACATACTTTCAAGCATGGTATCTGCATGAGCATAAAGTTTGTCATATTCCTTATCGTTAGTTGGGATTTTTGAGAGCATTTGCTGATATTCTGCCCTCATTTTGGGAACATCTGCTTCAGATTTAGCAAGTAATACAGCGCCGAATCCTCCCTGAAAGCCAACGTCTTTATAGTTTCCTTTCGAAACAGTGTATGGCAAATACAAATCACCATAGAAATTGCGCATACTTCTTGGTAAATCCTTAACCACGCCAATGATCCTGTAACTAACGTTATCGGCCTCTATGTACTTTCCTACAACTGATTTAGCATCACCAAAGTAATTTCTTTTATTGCTTTCTGAAATCACCCCTACTCTCTCCCCATTATCAATCTGCTGCTTGGTATAGGGTTTTCCCTCCAAAAATTGATATTCGGCAATTTCCCAATAATTAGCATCTGTATATTTGTATTCCATAACAACTTTCTTGTTGTTTACATAAGCATTCGCCTTGGCAGAGAAAGAGAAAATGCCAATCTTTTCCGGAGTCTTTAGTTTCGATACATAATGATCCAGGAAATAAAAAGAAGCCGAGCTTCCATTATACCAGCCATTTTTAGAGCTTACCAGAGCCACACCTGTGATATAAAGAGATCTGTTTCTCTTGTAGTCAGGGTATGAAGGACTTAACATCTTATCAAAAAACGCAGTCGTTACCATCAATATCGTAAGCGTAAAGCTAATGCCAAACAAACTGATAAAAGTGAAGAACTTTCTCCGTTTCAATACTGCTATGGCTATTTTAAAGTAGTTTTTAAGCATAACTATAGGATTTATTGTACTTGAGAACCATCAAACAAACGTACCAGACGGTGCGTTTTATGTGCCATATTTTCATCGTGGGTAACCATCACTATGGTAGTACCATCATTCTTGTTCAGACTAATCAGAATATCCATAATCTCATTCCCCATAGCACTATCAAGGTTACCTGTTGGCTCATCAGCCAGAATGATCTGGGGTCTGCCTACAATAGCCCTGGCAATAGCCACACGCTGACGCTGCCCCCCGCTAAGCTGGGTTGGGAAATGCTTGATTCTGTTGCTCAGTCCTACTTTTGCCAAGGCTTCGGTAGCCAATTCTCTGCGCTCTTTAGCAGATCCAGAACGATACAATAGCGGCAGTTCCACATTATCCAACACTTGTAAGTCATTGATCAGGTGATAGCTCTGAAATATAAATCCAAGTTTTTGATTTCTGAATTTTGCCAGTTGCTGATCCGAGAATCTGGTAATATCCTGATCTGCTATTCTAATACTGCCTTTTGATGGTTCATCAAGCAAACCCATAATATTAAGAAGTGTACTTTTACCACATCCCGAAGGACCCATTATTGATAAAAACTCTCCTTTTGCAATATCCAGGTTAATGCCATTTATAGCCAGTGTTTCAACCGTATCGGTGCGATACACCTTTTCAATATTTTGTAAACGTATCATAATGTATAATTAGTAATTAAGATTTATTTATAAGTTATTTTTTCATTCTTTTCGAAATCATATAGCGACAAATACCTCAACTGGTAATAGGCTCCCCAAAAATCTCTTAATGAAGCCACATAATCTCTTTTGGCTCTATCGCTTTCCTGAAAGGCTATGCTCAGATCTGTTATACTCAAATTGCCTAAAACATAGCGTTCACTTGCAATCTGATATTTTTCAGAAGCAATCCTATCGGCTTGCGCGGTTAGCGCCAATTGCTCTTTCATCATATTAAAAAGCGTAACCTGCGTTACTATCTGTTGCTTAAAGGTTTGCTTGTCTTGCTCTACTTCATAAATAGTAAATTGCTGATTCGCCTCGGCTGTTTTGGTTCTGGATTTAGATCTTCCCCAATCAAGAACCGGAATAGCCAATTGTAACTCAACAGATTGTTGACTTTTAGGTGAACGGTAAACATCTAGTATATTACTACCTGCGCTAGAGAAGCCCAGATTAGCTTTTAAGGTTGCTATAAGCCCATTCTCTCCTTTAGCCTTAGCTACATCCCGTTTTGCCTCAGCAATACGTCTAACAAAAGCTATCGCATCAGAGCGATTTTCAAATGCTTCAGTTAGAACCCTTTCTGAAGTAACCTCAACACGTTTTACTGCCTCTGGCATGGTCAGCACAATCCTGTCATCCCCCTCTATCCCGGCATAGCTTCTTAAGTTCAGCGTTGCAATTTCCATATCTCGTTTGGCCGTTCCAACAGCTTTCTTAGCATTTACCTGCTCAAGTTGTAATTGCAGAATTTCATTTTTAGAGATTTTTCCCAATTCAAATTTGGTATTGGCTATGGTTAAGATGTTGCCGGTATTTGTATAATTCGTCTCTGCGATATGAAGATTTACCTGAGCAAGCAACAGATCAAAGAAATATCCGGTAACTGTTACAGAAATTTGTTCCTGCGATTCTATGTAAGCTTGTTTACTCTCGTTGTATTTTAAGGGTGCTATTTTTTTATCCCATTTGAGGCTATTAAACTGCAACAAAGGTTGTATGTACCCAATACCATAAGGAGTACCATTATACAACACATTGTCCCTATCAAAATCTGTAAAACGTTGCAACTGGGTKGTACCATAAATAGTACCACCTGTTGCGGCCAAACTCTGACTAAAATCGAGCGTTAGTGAAGAATTATCATTTCTTATTGGCTGAAAAGCTACTGTTCCATTTGGTTGAAGTACTTGAGAGTAGGTTTTATTGTATCCGGGCAAAATACCACTTAATGCCAACTGAGGCTGATAATTAGACTTAAATGTCCGCCACTCCCAATACTTGGTTTCCTTAACTGTAATGGCTTGTTTTGCGGCTATTGAATTCGACTTAGCTTTTTCAACTACCTCGTTTAAAGTTAGTTTCAAAGTGTCGGCCGCATTTTTTAATTCTATGCTACTGCCCCAAACGTTAAAGCAATACATGATCATTAGGGTTGTGAAACTGATTTTCATACGCTTATGATCAATTAGTGATTGAAATTTCTTTTGAATACGCATACTTGCTCATATCGGATGTGATCACAGTCTCACCTGCCTTTATACCACTGATGATCTCTATGTAATCAAAATTGCTAAGTCCTGTTTTCACATTTCTTCGTACTGCTTTTCCGTTATTTAGCACAAACACCTCTTGCTGATTTGAACCTTTAAAGGCCGCTCCGTTATTCACCCGAATTACCTTACTTCTGGTTTCAGTAATCAGAAAAACATCAACTTTCATGTTTGGCCTAAGCAGCTTATTATTCTTTTCGTCCAACTGGACTTCAAATGAAACAATTGAGTTGCTTACAGCCGGAGAAACACTGGCAACAGATCCTCTAAGTTGAATATCGTTTATCCTGATAATAGCGGGCATATTATTGTGAAGCTGATCTAACATATTGTCCGATATACTTCCTGCAACCTTATAACTGCTCAGGTTTGCAATTCTAGCCAATGACTCGCCCTCCTTTATGCTTGCGCCGATATTTTTATTTACCCAGGTTACCACACCTTCGCGTGTAGCGATCACATTTGCAAGATCAAGCTTACGTTTTAAGGCTTGTTGATCGTTTTTTTGAATGGCTAAAGCAATTTCGGCCTCCCTGATCTCTATTTTCATGGTCTGCTGCTTGTTTTTAATTTCATTTTCAAGCTGCTGCTTTTCCAGTTCTGCTACTTTTAAATTTAACTGAGCCTGCTCAATATCTTCCTTAGTTCCTCCACCGGCTTTGTATAGCCTCTGGGCACTTGCTACTGCATCTTTAAAATTTGCAATGCGTAATTGTTTAATGTTATTATTGGAATTGATGTCGTAAAACGTTTTCTCGAGATCAAGCTTTAGTTTTCTGATTTCGTTTTCTTTGGATTCAATTTGAAACTTTAGTTTATCAAAATCAGTTTCGGCAGATGATTTATCAAGAGTAAGAATAGATTGTCCGGCTTTTACCTTTGTGCCTGCATCCATTAATACGTTTCTTACAGCTGCATTTATAGGGCTGGTTAACACCTCTTCAAATTCAGGCAGCACTTCTCCTGTAGCATTTATTGTATTTTCTATATCCCCAGTTTCAGCCACCGCTGTGGTAAATTCGGAAGTAGCTATCGAAGGTTTGATGTAAGCCCGTAAAGTGAATATTCCTCCAATTATAATTCCCACTATTATGATTACAATTATTCTGGTTTTCTTCTTTCTTTTTACGGTAACTTCTTCTTCAATTGATTTGTCCATTGCTTGTTTGTTTCGACAAAGCATTACAACTCAAATACCAAACTTAAATATCTAATAAACAGTTAATTACATAAATAATAATTCATAAAAATGCCCGATAACAAACTAAACGTTCGATATCGGGCATTTTTAAGTAATACTAGTTAAATCGTATTTAGGGAGTTTAAATAATTCTCAACTATAGGAACATCTGCTTCTGCCCAGTCTTGATCTAAAAGCTCAGATGAATTTAGCCATTGGTATGATACATGCTCTCTTAATTCAATAGAACCGCCAATAACTTTACAAACAAAAGGGATTAGATTAATCGAAAATTCAACATAATGATGAATGTTGGCTGGCATTTCAAAAAGAATCTCAACATCCAGATTTAACTCCTCTTTTATTTCTCTTATCAGGCATTCGGAAGGGGTTTCTCCTTCTTCAATTTTTCCTCCTGGAAATTCAATTTTCAATGGTAGTTTCATTGATGCACTGCGCTGAGTAACCA